>NZ_JBFUBY010000124.1:0-11661 GCF_056405515.1 Polaromonas sp. P1_G2 | reverse complement strand
ATCCTGCATTGTTGAGATCCCCGAGCCCGACGAGGTCGTTGTCCATACGGCAAGAATCGTCAAGGCCACCGTCGTTGCGGTAGAGGACCAGACTCACGACATCAAGCGCCTGCGGCTGAAACCGGCCAAGCCCATCGAGTTCTCACCGGGACAGTACGCCCAGCTCCAGTTCACGCCCGAGCACATCCGGCCCTATTCCATGGCCGGCCTCTGCGCCGACGGCGAGCTGGAGTTCCATGTGCGCCTGGTCGCCGAAGGCCGCGTCACCGGCTACATCGCCAATACGCTGAAGGCTGGCGACGCGGTGCGCGTCAGCGGTCCGCTGGGTTCGGCCTACCTGCGCCGCAAGCATGAAGGGCCGATGCTCTGCGTGGCCGGCGGTACCGGCCTGGCGCCGATCCTGTCCATCATCCGCGGCGTCATTGCGGAAGGCATGCGCAACAGCATCCACCTGTATTTCGGCGTTCGCTCCGAACGCGACATCTATGGCCGCGAGTGGCTGGCGGAGCTCCAGCGCCGGCATCCGCTACTGAAGGTGCACGTCGTGCTTGCGTCCGGCCAGGCGCCCGGGTGCCGCACCGGCCTGGTCACCGAAGCAATTGCCCAGGATTGGCCAGGCCTCGACGGCTTCCGTGCCTACCTCTGCGGTGCGCCCCCCATGGTTGAGGCGGCGAGCCTGCTGGTGCGCCAGATGGGCGTGCTGCCCGAACAAATCTATGCCGACGCTTTTTACGCCAGCGGCACTTGAGCGATCAACAGGAACCCCCATGAACAGCAGAAATACCGATCTTGATTCCCAGCTGAGCCGCAAGGCCTACTACGACCGCATTGGCGCGGACAACATGACGCCCTTATGGGAAGTGCTGGGCGCGCTGGTGCCGCACTCGCCGAAGTCGCCGGCAGTCCCGCATCTGTGGAAGTACGCCGACGTGCGCGAACAGGTCATGGAAGCGGGCCGGCTGATCAGCGCGGCCGAGGCGGAACGCCGCGTGCTGATCCTGGAAAACCCCGGGCTGCGCGGCCAATCCTGCATCACGCAGTCGCTGTATGCCGGCCTGCAGCTCATCATGCCGGGCGAAGTGGCGCCGGCGCACCGCCATACCCAGTCCGCGCTGCGGCTGGTGCTGGACGGGGAGGGTGCTTACACCGCGGTCGACGGCGAACGCACGACCATGCGCCGCGGCGACTTCATCATCACACCGGCCTGGACCTGGCACGACCACGGCAACCCGGGTGTACAGCCTGTGGTCTGGCTCGACGGCCTGGACATTCCCATCGTCCGTTTCCTCGATGCCGGATTCGCCGAAAAAAGCGACAGCAACTACCAGGCCGTCACCCGGCCGGAAGGCGATGCGCTGGCACGCTACGGCGCCAACATGGTTCCGGTCGATTTTTACCAGCAGCCCGCCGAGCCGACCAAGGTGTTTGTCTATCCCTGGGAACGCACACTGGCATCGTTGAAAGCCATAGCCGCCGGCAGTGAGCCCAATGCGCACTTCGGCCACAAACAGCGCTACGTGAACCCGGCCACCGGCCGCTCGCCGATGCCGACGATAGCGGCGTTCTCGCAGATGCTGCCGGCCGGCTTTGAAACGCGGCCCTACCGCTGCACCGATGGCACGGTGTACGTGTGCCTCAGCGGAAACGCTGAGGCGACCGTTGAAGGAAAAACCGTCCGCCTCGATGAAAACGACGTGATGGTGGTGCCGTCCTGGCACAGCCACCAGTTCCGCGCCGGTCCCGATAGCGTGCTCTTCAGCTATTCAGACCGCCCGGTGCAGCAGGCCCTCGGCTTGTGGCGCGAACACCGCGCCTGAAATTCATCCCCACTTTCAACTTTTCAACAGAACGCCATCACATGAACTACGCCGTCGAACCCGCTACCATTCCCACGCTCGCCGTGGCCGGCGTCAGCGAACGCTTTCCCGTCAACCGGATCTTCTGCGTGGGCCGCAACTACGCCGCGCATGCGCGCGAGATGGGAAAAGACCCTGATCGCGATCCCCCGTTCTTTTTCATGAAACCGGCCAACGCGGCCGTCGATGCGTCGTCGCCGGTCAGCATTCCTTATCCGCCGAAGACGAACAACTTCCACCACGAAATTGAACTCGTCGTCGCCATCGGCAAGGGCGGCCGCGACATCGCCGTGGCCGATGCGCTGGACCATGTCTACGGCTACGGCGTGGGCCTGGACATGACACGCCGCGACCTGCAACTCGATGCGCGCGACAAGGGCCGTCCGTGGGAATTCGGCAAGTCCTTCTCGCTGTCGGCACCCGTCGGCGCGCTGTCGCGCGTGGCCGGCGGCGGACACGTCGCGCAAGGTGCCATCAGCGTCACCGTCAACGGCGGCGCCCGCCAGTCGTCAGACATCGCCAAGCTGATCTGGTCGGTCCCGGAGTGCATTGCCTACCTTTCCGAATATGAAACGCTGGAGCCCGGCGACATCATCATGACCGGCACCCCTGAAGGCGTGAACGCCGTGCTTGCGGGCGACGTGATGCAAGGCGACATCGCGGGCCTGGCCGGCATCACGGTCACGGTGGCGGCCTGAAACGCAGGCGCTGAATAACCGAAACAAAAGGAGACAGCGATGACTGCATCGACCGCCCCATCAACGGCCCCATCAGCGGCCGCCTCCACCGGCACCTTTCCCGTCAAAATCCATTGGGAATCCGAAGGCACAAGCCGGATCCCCTTCATGGCCTACACCGACCCGGACCAGCACAAGAAAGAGCTGGAGCGCTTTTTCTACAACAAACACTGGAACTACGTCGGCCTTGACGCCGAGATCCCCAACGCCGGTGACTTCAAGCGCACGGTGATCGGCGAGCGTTCGGTGATCATGGTGCGCGATGCCGACGGCGGCGTCAGCGTTGTCGAAAACGTCTGTGCCCACCGCGGCATGCAGTTCTGCCGGGAACGCCACGGCAACAAAAAAGAGTTTGTGTGCCCTTATCACCAGTGGAGCTACACACTGAAGGGCGATCTGCAGGGCGTGCCGTTTCGCCGCGGCGTCAAGCAGAACGGCAAGGTCAACGGCGGTATGCCCGCGGACTTCAAGACCGCCGACCACGGCCTCAACAAGCTGAAGGTCGCCACGCGCGGCGGCGTGGTATTTGCCAGCTTCGACCACGGCATCGAATCCCTCGAGGACTTCCTTGGGCCGGTCATCCTCGGCTATTTCGACCGTCTCTTCGACGGCCGCAAGCTGAAAATCCTGGGCTACAACCGGCAGCGCATCCCGGGCAACTGGAAGCTGATGCAGGAGAACATCAAGGACCCCTACCACCCCGGGCTGCTGCACACCTGGTTTGTCACCTTCGGCCTCTGGCGCGCCGACAACAAGTCCGAGCTGRAGATGGATGCGCGCCACCGCCATGCCGCGATGATCTCCACGCGCGGCCAGTCGGGCAAGGCCGACGAGGTCACCCAGGTGTCCAGCTTCAAAGAGAGCATGAAGCTCAACGATCCACGGTTTCTTGACATCGTGCCCGAGCCCTGGTGGGGCGGCCCGACCGCGGTGATGATGACGCTGTTCCCCAGCGTCATCCTGCAGCAGCAGGTCAACAGCGTATCCACGCGCCACATCCAGCCCGACGGCCACGGTTCCTTCGATTTCGTCTGGACGCACTTCGGCTTTGAGGACGACACGCAAGAGATGACGCAACGCCGGCTGCGCCAGGCCAACCTGTTCGGCCCGGCCGGCTTTGTGTCGGCCGACGACGGCGAGGTGATTGAGTTCTCACAGCAGGGTTTCGAGCAGAAGCCCTACCACCGCACCCTGGCCGAACTCGGCGGGCGCACGGTCGAAGACACCGACCACATGGTCACCGAGACATTGATACGCGGCATGTACCAGTACTGGCGCGAAGTGATGGAGGCCGAAGCATGACCACCGTCGTCGCCGTCAATTTCGAAGACTATCAACAAATCGCACAGCTGTATGCCGACTACGCCCAGGCGGTCGACTCGGGCAACTGGGATTTGTGGCCCGAGTTCTTCACCGAGGACTGCCTCTACAAGCTGATCCCGCGGGAGAACCATGAACGCGGCTTTCCACTGGCAACCCTGCTTTTTGAAAGCAAGGGCATGCTGAAAGACCGTGTCTATGGCATCCGCGAGACCTTGTTCCATGACCCCTACTACCAGCGCCACGTCGTCGGCGCGCCGCTGATTCGCGCGGCCGGCGGCAACCGCTTTGAGTCGGAAGCCACCTACGCGGTCTTTCGCACCAAGCTGTCACAGGAGTCGACGGTCTTCAATGTCGGCCGCTACATCGACGTGATCGTGCGCACGCCAGAAGGCCTGAAGTTCGCTTCGCGGTACTGCGTATACGACAGCGAAATGATCCCCAATTCCATCATCTACCCCATCTAAATCATGAGCAACGCCAGCTGGATTGAGGCCACCGAAGAAGACGGTGTTCCCGAAGACGACGTGATCGGGCTGCAGGTCGGCGGCCGCGACGTGGCCTTCTACAAGGTCGAAGGCAGCATCTTCGCCACCGACAACATCTGTACCCACGGGCATGCCCGCCTGTGCGACGGCTTTCTTGACGGCTATGAAATTGAATGCCCGCTGCACCAGGGAAAGTTCGACGTGCGCAATGGCCGCGGCACCTGCGCACCAATCACGCAGGACGTTCGCAGCTACCCCGTGCGCATCGAAGGCGGGCGCGTCTTCGTACAGATTTCTGACTGAACCCGCAGCTTCACCTTTTCACCCTTTTCATTACCCCCTACAGAGGAGACAACCCACCATGAACACAACTTCCAAGACGCCCTCCAAGACACCATTTCACCGCAGCGCACTGATCGCCGCAGCCGGGCTCGCACTGGCCGGCGCCAGCCAGTTCAGCGCCGCCGCCACCATCGGCTTCATGGCCCCCTTGTCCGGCCCACAGGCCATCGTCGGGCAGGACCAGGTCGACGGCTTCATGCTGGCGGTCGAGCAATTGGGCGGCAAGCTTGGCGGGCAGGCCGCCACGGTGCTGAAGGAAGATGACCAGCTCAAGCCTGAAATCGGCAGCCAGATCGTGCGCAAATTCATCGACAAGGACAAGGTCGATGCCATCGTGGGCCTCAGTTTTTCCAATGTGCTGATGGCCAGCCTGCCGCGCATCGCCGAGTCGGGCACCGTGGCCATCGCCACGAACGCCGGCCCATCGCCGCTGGCCGGCGCGGGTTGCAAGGCCAATGTGTTTTCCGCTGCGTGGCAGAACGACGGCGCCGCCGAAGCCATGGGCAAGCTCGCCCAGGACAAGGGCCTGAAAAAAGTCTACCTGATGGCACCCAATTACCAGGCCGGCAAAGACATGCTGGCCGGCTTCAAGCGCTACTTCAAGGGCCAGGTCGTGGACGAGGTTTACACGCAGGTGAACCAGCCCGACTATTCCGCCGAACTCGCGCAGTTGCAGGCCGCCGCGCCCGATGCGGTGTTTGTGTTCTACCCAGGCGGCATGGGCGTCAACTTCATCAAGCAGATGAGCCAGGCCGGCCTGATGGCCAAAGTGCCGCTGTATTCCGTCTTCACCGTCGATGGCACGACCCTGCCGGGCCTGCGCGACGCGGCCCTTGGCAGCATCAGCGGCGCGATGTGGGACGCGGCGCTTGACACGCCGGAGAACAAAAAATTCGTTACCGACTTCGAACGCAAGTACAAACGCACGCCCAGCGCGTACGCGGCGACGGCCTACGACGCGGCCAATATCCTGAACATCGCCCTGGGCAAGGCCAAGGCCGGCGATTCCAAGGCACTCGCCGCAGCGGTCAAGGCGGCCGGCAGCGAGTTCAAGTCGGTGCGCGGCCCATTCGCGTTCAACAACAACAACCTGCCGGTGCAGAACTACTATGCGTTCGAAACCGTCAAGAGCGGTGGCAATGTCGTCGGAAAGCTCATCGCAACCCCCTTGCCCAAGCAGAGCGATGCCTACCACGCGCAGTGCGCGTTAAAGTGACATGAACGGCACGATCGTTTTCGCTCAGCTGCTCAACGGCCTGCAGTACGGCGTCCTGCTGTTTTTGCTGGCGGCAGGCCTGACGCTGGTCTTCGGCATCATGAGCTTCGTCAACCTGGCGCACGGCTCGCTTTACATGATGGGCGCGTACTTCGCGRCCACGGCCTTCCAGTACACCGGCTCCTTCGGGCTGGCTTTGCTGGCGGCCATGCTGGGTTCGCTGCTCCTGGGTCTGGCGCTGGAGTTCGTCGCGGTCGCGCGCCTCTACCGTCGCGACCATCTCGACCATGTGCTGGCCACCTTCGGCCTGGTCCTGTTCTTCAATGAAGGGGTGCGCATTATCTGGGGCCCGCAGCCGGTATTTTTGCAAGTGCCGGAGTTCCTGAGCGGCGCCATTCCCATCGCCGGCTTCAGCTACCCGGCCTACCGGTTCGCCATCATCGTCGTCGGACTGGTGGTTGCGCTGGGTTCCTGGTTGCTGATCAACAAGACCCGCGTGGGTATGCTGATCCGGGCCGGCGCGGTGAACCCCGCGATGGTCGCCGCGCTCGGCGTCAATATCCGCCTGCTCAACGCCATGCTGTTTGCGGTCGGCGCCATGCTCGCGGGCCTTGCCGGCGCGATGGCCGGGCCTATCCTGTCGGTGCAGTCCGGCATGGGCGAGTCGGTGCTCATCACGACGCTGGTCGTCATCGTGATCGGCGGCATCGGCTCGGTTACGGGCGCCTTTTATGCCGCGCTGATCGTCGGCATCGTCGACACCCTGGGCCGCGCATTTTTACCCTTCCTGCTGCGGCAGGTCACCGAGCGCTCGCTCGCCGACGCGGCCGGCCCGGCGCTGGCCTCCATGCTGGTCTATCTGCTGATGGCGGTGGTCCTGGCCTGGCGACCGCAAGGCCTCTTTCCCGCCAACAGGTGAAACCATGACCCCACTTCTTTCACGCCCCAGCGCCTGGGTTCCCTTGGGGGTCCTGCTGTTGCTGGCGACCGTGCCATTCGTCGCGCAGGCCACCGGCCAGCCGTTTTACGTCGCGTTCTTCGCGCGCATCATCATCTACGCGATTGCCGCCTGCGCCCTGAACATGGCGCTGGGTTACGGCGGGCTGGTGAGTTTCGGCCATTCGCTGTTTCTCGGGCTGGGAGGGTATGCCGTCGGCCTGGCCTCTTTCCATGGCATCGGCAACGGCTGGATGCACCTGGCGCTGTGCCTGGGCATGTGCGGCCTGGTCGCCCTGGTCACAGGCGCCATCAGCCTGCGCACCACCGGCATCGCCTTCATCATGATCACGCTGGCCTTCGCGCAGATGGGCTACTTCCTGTTCGTGAGCTTGAAGAACTATGGCGGCGATGACGGCATGTCCATCGCCCAGCCCAGCCGTTTCGGCCCGCTCGACCTGTCGTCCGCGACCAGCGTCTACGTCGTGGCCTTCGTCGTCCTGGTCCTGTCGATCTGGTGGCTGGCCAGGCTGCGCGCCGCGCCCTTCGGCATGGTGATCCGCGGCGCCAGGCAGAACACACGCCGCGTCAACGCCGCCGGCATCCCGGTGCTGCGCTACCAGCTGCTGGCCTATGTGATGTCGGGAATGTTGTGCGGTGTGGCCGGCCTGCTGCTGGCCAACCTCAACGCCTTCGCCTCGCCCAGCACGCTGGCCTGGTCGGTCTCGGGCGAGCTGATCGTCATCGTGGTAATCGGTGGTCTGGGGACAGTGTTCGGCCCCTTGATGGGGGCACTGGTTTTCCTCGGCCTGGAAGAAATCCTGAAAGGATTTACCGAGCACTGGATGGTCATCTTCGGCCCCTTCATCGTCATCGTCACGCTCCTGGGAAACCGCGGCATCATCGGGCTGCTGCAGCGCTTGGATGCCCGGGAAAAGCCGGCCCCAAAAGCCGCTTCATCGGTCGCTGTGGCGACGGATGCCGCGCAAGGAGCCCTGTAATGGCCAGCATTCTTCGCACAGAATCCCTCACCAAACGCTATGGCGCGGTGCTGGTCACCGACGCGGTCTCGCTGGATATTCGCGAAGGCGAACTGCACGCCATCATCGGGCCCAACGGCGCGGGCAAGACCACGCTGATCAACCAGTTGTCGGGCGAACTCGCACCGAACAGCGGCCGCGTCTGGTTCAACGGCGCGGATGTGTCCGCCTTGCCCATCCATGAACGCGCGAAGCTTGGTTTGTTGCGCTCCTACCAGATCACCTCGATCTTCGAGGACTTCAGCGTGCTGGAGAACGCCACATTCGCGGCGCTTGGCTCACGCCAGCATGCCTTCAAGTTCTGGACGCCGATGCTGGCGGACAAGAAAGCACGCAAGTTCGCCGAAGAAGCGCTAGCAGCCACCGGCCTTGCGCATCGCCTCCATGTTGCGGCGGCCGATCTGGGGTATGGCGAGCGCAGGCAGCTGGAGCTGGCCATGAGCCTGGCCGCCGGGCCCAAATTTCTGCTGCTGGATGAGCCCATGGCAGGCATGAGCGTCCAGGAATCCGCCGCCGTCATCGCACTGCTGAAAAGCCTTAAACGGCTGTACGCCATCCTGCTGGTCGAGCACGACATGGATGCGGTGTTCGCGCTGGCGGACCGTATCAGCGTGCTGGTCTACGGCAGGATTTTGTTCACCGGTACGCCCRAGGAAATCCGCAAGCACCCGGAAGTGCGGGCGGTGTACCTCGGTGAAGAAGCTGAAGCATGAAGCGGACAAGGAAAAAGCCATGACGCCATTTTTATCCGTCCAAGGCCTGCAGGCTTCTTACGGCCACGCACAGGTGCTGTTTGACATCTCCTTCGATGTCGGCCCTGGTGAGGTTGTGACCCTGCTGGGACGCAACGGCATGGGCCGCTCCACCACGGTCAAATGTTTGTTCGGCATGCTGCCCATAGCCGCCGGCAGCGTGTCGGTGGCCGGTGCCCGCGTAGACCATTTACCTTCGCACCGCATCGCGCGCCAGGGCCTGGCGCTGGTGCCCGAAGGCCGGCAGGTGTTTCCCAACCTGACGGTCGAGGAGAACCTGGTGGCGACCGCCCGCGACGACAACAAGAGCCATGGAAAGCCCTGGGGCCTGGGCCGTGTCTACGCCTTTTTTCCACGATTGAAAGAGCGCCGCGGCAATTTGGGATCGCAGCTGTCGGGCGGTGAGCAGCAGATGCTGGCCATCGGCCGCGCGCTGATGACCAACCCGCGGCTGCTGGTGCTCGACGAGGCAACAGAAGGCCTGGCTCCTGTGATTCGAAACGAAATCTGGCGCGCCCTTGCTGAGTTGAAGGAGGAGGGCCTGTCGCAGATCGTCATCGATAAAAACGTGAAAGCGCTGATGGGACTGGCCGATAGGCACTTTGTGATTGAAAAAGGCTGCGTGGTCTGGCAAGGCACTTCGGATGAGTTGCGCGGACAGCCTGAAATCGTTCACCAATACCTGGGCGTCTGAACCGATCTGTGAGGCCCTTGCCGCAAGTTCGGCGCTCGAACTTATTGCTTGAGGACTAGGCTGCGTTGGCCAGCGTCAATGGGCCTGCGTAAACGCGGCAAGGTAGTACGACATCTCGGGGTTTAACCCATTTGAATTACTTTGCTTTGGTGATGTACTGGCTGAAGTAATAAAGGAGACTAAATGGCTCTCAATTTCACGCACCTCAAGACCACCATGGCTGCACTTCTGATCTCGGCCTTGCCGATGTCCAGCCACGCCATCGACCTCGTCTTCGGACAGGTCGCTTCACAGACCAACCCGACATCGGCCGCGAACGCCAAAGGCATGGCGGCGGGTATCCAGGCCTATTTCGACAAGGTCAACGCGGGCACTACCCTGCAGGGCAACAAGCTCAAGCTGGTCACGCTTGATGACGGCCTGCAGGCCCCAAAGATGATGGAGCTGACCCAGCAACTTATCGGCGATCCGGCGGTGGTAGGGCTGTTGGGCTTTCTCAACAGCGCCGGACTCGCCGAAATCGCCAAGCAGGACTTGGCGGGCAAGAACGGCATCGCGCTGATTGCGCCGCTGCAGGGCGATAAAAATGTGATCTCCGCCAGCAATGTGTTTCCCCTGCGCAGCGGCTATGCGGATGAAGTTGCCAGCCTGCTCAAGGAAGCCAAGACTTGGGGCAAGGACTCGCTGGCCATCGTCAATATGAGCGTCGCTTTCGGCCCACCCCTGGCTCAGCTGACGACCCAGCTCAGCGGCCCACAGGGCGTCAAAATCGCGACGCAGCAGGTGCTTGACGCCGCGCCCGACAAGCTGGATGCGAGTGTCCGCGCAGCCGTCGCCGCCATCACAGAGATCCGCCCCAAGGGCATTATTTTGCTGGCTGCGGGAAAGCCCGCATTYGAATTCGTCAAGGCTGTTCGCGAGGTCCCTGGAGGGTCGGTGCAGATCTACGGCCTGTCGGTGCTGCTGCACGACGGCCTGGTCAATGCCACCGGCAAGGACAAGGCACGCGGCATCGTGTTGAGCCAGGCGGTGCCTTTCCCCTTCGTTCCTTCCAAGCCGGTCATCACCGAATATCAAGCTGACATGAAGAAGTACGCGCCGGGCGAGGCCCTGTCTTTCTCAAGCCTCGAAGGCTACATGGGCGCCAAGATCGCTGCGGAAGCCGTCCGGCGTGCGGGCAAGACGCCGACCCGCGCCGGCGTGCTGCAAGCCTTGTCCAATCTGGGCGAATACAACCTGGGAGGTGTCTTTGTCAACTACACCGCCAACCAGCGGACCGGCTGGGGTGGTGTGGATCTCTCCATCATCAATTCCGGCGGCAACCTTCAAAAGTAGGTTGGAAAACTGCGATCGCCGTTCAAAGCGACGGAAGGCGAAGCCGCACTCGCGTTTCCGCAGGCGCTCGTGCTGCGCTACGGAGTTTTGAGCCCGAACATCGACGCCTGCCGTCTGTTGCGGAGAACCGTGGAAAGTGGTTTCCAGCCGCGTTGCATGCGCTGAAATCGCGACCGAATTCTTCCCGGATATAGGTGACACATCCTTCAAGGAGCCCGGATTCACAGCCCGTGAGCGTGTCACCCTGCGACCGTCGCTGGACGTGAATGGACTTCGCGAAGCGAAGTTACGCGGCCACGTTCCGGCGATTCACGCTTTGTAGTTGCCCCTCGCCAAGCTTCGCGCCGCACGCTGGCCTGTACCCATCGCTCTCAGCGTGTCCCCTGCGTCCTGCATTGTGAATATTCACGCTCAAGCAATGTACCGAATTAGTTCTCTCCAAACCTGTCGCGAGAACTGGAGGCGGACACGAGCGCAAAGATTTTCCGTCAATGAGCGGTGCTGTGCGTTGTTGACCGCGATGACGAAAGCCGACGAGTAAAAGGATTAATCACCTGTGGGAACCAACAGGGAAATTAAGCTACCCGTTCAACTCAAACCTCTGTTTAATTCGATCCGAAGACTGCAAAGAACGTTACAGGTTCGTGGTTCCAGGCTTTGTACGAGCCGGAATATTCATCGGCTTGAATTGCCGTCCTGATGATGATTTTTTCGGGATTTCAAAAAAACACTGTGTTACCCGGAAGCCCCGGCCCGACTGGGTTTTCTCACACACCTGGAAGGCTTTTCTATGTCTAACGGCATGACACTCTCCGCTCCTCAGAACCTGGGGAGCAATACCATCTTGACCGCGCCTCCATCAAAAATTTATATTGTGATGGGGCAGGTGGCAGTGCCGGAAAATGGCCACAACAACATAGCAACCATGTACTTGTCGACCGGCAC
>NZ_JBFUBY010000123.1:0-11712 GCF_056405515.1 Polaromonas sp. P1_G2 | reverse complement strand
GCCGCCACCAGCAGCAACAGCGCGCCGGTGGCCACCCTGGGTATCGCCCCGCTGACCAGCATGTTTTTCGCCGGCGAAAACCAGCCCCGGCCCGGCGACTTCCGCCCCGAGGTGCACGACTCCGACGGCCTGATGATGGCCACCGGCGACGGTGAATGGCTGTGGCGGCCGCTACAGAACCCGTCAGCCACGGTGACCACCTCCTTCGGCATGAAGTCGCTCAAGGGCTTCGGCCTGATGCAGCGCGACCGCAGCTTCGC
Source organism: Polaromonas sp. P1_G2 (assembly GCF_056405515.1). Lineage (NCBI taxonomy): Bacteria > Pseudomonadati > Pseudomonadota > Betaproteobacteria > Burkholderiales > Comamonadaceae > Polaromonas > Polaromonas sp. P1_G2. The sequence continues at coordinate 11,452 of NZ_JBFUBY010000123.1, read as the reverse complement.
CAGCTACGAAGACACCGAAGCCCGCTATGAACTGCGGCCCAGCGCCTGGGTCACGCCTGTCGGCGACTGGGGCCCGGGCCGCGTCGAGTTGCTGCAATTCAACACGCCCGACGAGACGCACGACAACGTGGCGGCCTACTGGGTTCCCGAAAAAATGCCGGCCCCCGGGCAATCGCTGGACATCGCCTGGCAAATCAGCTGGCAGGGCAAGAACCAGCAACTGCCGCCCAACGGCTGGGCCACGCAATCGCGCCGCGGTTTCGGCTTTTCAAAACCCGGCACCGACCTCACAGGCCAGGTCCAGTTCGTCGTCGACTTTGCCGGCCCGGTACTGGACGCCCTGCCCGAGGACGCCAAGGTCGAAGCGATTGCCAGCGCCGATGCCAACGGCCGCGTGCTGGAAAGCCTGGCTTACAAAAACCCCGTCACCGGCGCATGGCGCATGACGCTACGCCTGCAGCGGCTGAACCCGGCCCAGCCGGTTGAGCTGCGCGCTTTTCTCAAACATGACAACCACACCGTGAGCGAAACATGGACCAACCTGATCACACCCTGATACCGTCCGGCGCGCGCAGCCTGCTGCGCGAGGAACGTCATCCGAATTCGGTCACGGCGCCGCCGTTGAACCGCGGCTCCATGGCGCCGCGCCCCTGGCGCGGCTTCTGGAACAGCATGGCGACAGCGCTTTTGCTGCCGCTGGTGTCTATGTTCAAGGCCGGCGGCGCGGCGCCCTTGCGCCCGCTGCCCGCCGCACGGCCTGAGCCCTGGCAGCGCGCGGCCAGGCGCCGCCGCGCGGTGTTCCTGCTGCTTACGCTGGTCAGCACGGTGCTGGCGACCAGCATCTTCGCCGACATGCAACCCGACTACGACAACGCCTGGCTGCAGTACGGCCAGATCAGCCTGTTCGCGCTGCTGTCGGCCTGGGTGGTGACCGGCTTCATGACCGCGATGATGGGTTTTTACGTGACGATCTACGGCGACAAGCACGCGCTGTCGGCCAAAAAAGTCCAGCATGTTCCGTTGGATGCATCCACCCGCACCGCCATCATCATGCCCATCTGTAATGAAGACGTGCGCACCGTGTTCGCCGGCTTGCGCGCCACCTGCGAGTCGGTCGCGATGACCGGCCATGTGCAGAGCTTCGACGTGTTCGTGCTGTCTGACAGCAACAACCCGGCCATCATCAAGGCCGAGCGCGCCGCCTGGGAAGACCTGCGCACCCAGCTGGCCGGCCATCCGGACCAGCCGCAGATCGAGGTCTACTACCGCCTGCGCAAACGCCGCACCGACCGCAAGGCCGGCAACGTCGCCGACTTCTGCCGCCGCTGGGGCAAGGACTACCGCTACATGGTGGTGCTGGACGCCGACAGCGTGATGAGCGGCGACTGCCTGGTTTCCATGGTCAAGCTGATGGAAGCCAACCCCAGGGCCGGCATCATCCAGACCGCCACCCAGGCCATAGGCCACGTGACGCTGCATGCGCGCGCGCAGCAGTTCGCCTCGCGCGTGACGGGCCGCCTGTTCACGCTGGGCATGCAGTTCTGGCAGATGGGCGAGTCCCACTACTGGGGCCACAACGCCATCATCAGGATCGAGCCCTTCATGAAACATTGCGCGCTGGCCCATATCCCGGGCACCGGCGGCATGGCCGGCAGCATCATGTCGCATGATTTTGTCGAGGCCGCGCTGATGCGCCGCGCCGGCTACCACGTCTGGCTGGTGGGCGACCTGGTCGGCAGCTACGAGCAACAGCCGCCCGACCTGCTGGCCGAACTGCAGCGCGACCGCCGCTGGTGCCAGGGCAACCTGCAGAACTCACGCCTGATCGCCGAGCCGGGCATACACCCGGTGCACCGCTCGATGTTCGGCACCGGCGCCATGGCCTACCTGTCGGCGCCGCTGTGGCTGTGCTTCCTGACCCTGGGCACCGCGCTGTGGCTGTCCGGCTCGCCCATGATCGCCGACTGGACCCTGTTGCCCGGTGAGCTGATGTCGCTGTGGGCCTGGACCCTGTGCATGCTGTTCCTGCCGCGCATCCTGGGCATTGCCGCCGTGCTGATCAACCGCCAGCAGCAGTCCTACGGCGGCACCGCCAGCCTGCTGCGCAGCGCGCTGCTGGAAACCCTGATCGCCCTGCTGCAGGCGCCCATCCGCATGCTGGCGCACTCGCTGTTCGTGGTGGTGGCGCTGACCGGCCTGAAGCTCGAATGGAAGTCGCCCCCGCGGGAAGCGGCCTCCGTGCCCTGGCGCCACGCGCTGGCGCAGCTGGCGCCCATGTCCGGCGTGATCGCGCTGCTGGCCGTCGGCATCGCCGTGATCGACGCGCGCGCGCTGGTCTGGCTGATCCCGGTGGGCCTGCCGCTGCTGCTGTCCATCCCGATGACGGTGCTGACCAGCAAGGTCGGCGTGGGCACGGCACTGCGCGCGCAAAACTACCTGCTGATTCCGGAAGAAACCCGTTCACCGGCGGTGCTGCGCCGCGCCTGGCTGCATGCCAGCCGGCTGGCCAAGCCGCTGCTGAATACGGTCTGAGTCCGGAACGCCCATGAAAAAAGCCGCTTTGAGCGGCTTTTTTCATGGGGAAGCGAAATCAGAATTTCGGCATGCCTTTCATTCCCCCCATGCGCTTCATCATCTTCATCATGCCGCTGCCCTTCATCTTTTTCATCATGCCCTGCATCTGCTCGAATTCGTTGAGCAGGCGGTTGACTTCCTGAACGTGCACGCCTGAACCGGCGGCGATGCGGCGCTTGCGCGTGGCCTTGATGAGTTCGGGCTTGCGGCGCTCCAGCGGCGTCATGCTCTGGATGATGCCTTCCTTGCGCTTGATGTCTCTCTCGGCCTTGTCCATGTCGACCTGGCCGGCCTTGGCGCTCATCTGGGCCGGCAGCTTGTCCAGCAGGCTGGACAGGCCGCCCATGTTCTTCATCTGCTGCAGCTGGCCCAGGAAGTCATTGAGGTCAAAGGCGTCGCCCGACTTGATCTTGGCGGCGAGCTTCTGGGCGGACGCCATGTCCACGCCGGCAGCCACCTGCTCGACCAGCGCCACGAWGTCACCCATGCCCAGGATGCGGCCGGCATGGCGTTCGGCGTCGAACACCTCCAGGCCGTCGATCTTCTCGCTGGTGCCGGAGAACTTGATGGGCGCGCCGGTGATCTGGCGCACGCTGAGCGCCGCGCCGCCGCGCGAATCGCCGTCGGTCTTGGTCAGGATGATGCCGGTCAGCGGCAGCGCTTCCTTGAAGGCCTTGGCGGTGTTGACCGCGTCCTGGCCCTGCATGGCGTCGACGACGAACAGGGTTTCGACCGGGTTCAGGATGGCATGCAGCTCCTTGATTTCCGCCATCAGGGCTTCGTCAATCGCCAGGCGGCCGGCCGTGTCGACCAGCAGCACGTCGAAGAAATGCCTGCGGGCGTAGTCGATGGCGGCGCGGGCGATGTCGGCCGGTTTCTGGTCGGGCGTGCTGGGAAACCATTCGGCGCCGGCCTGTTTGGTGACTGTCTTGAGCTGTTCGATGGCCGCGGGGCGGTAGACGTCACCCGAGACCGTCAGCACCTTCTTCTTGCGCTTTTCGATCAGGTGCTTGGCCAGCTTGGCCGTCGTGGTGGTTTTACCCGCGCCCTGCAGGCCGGCCATCAGGATGACCGCCGGCGGCTGGGCCGCCAGGTTGATGTCGCTCACGCCTTCGCCCATGGTGGCGGCGAGTTCGCGGTTGACGATGCCGACCAGCGCCTGGCCCGGCGAGAGCGAGCCCATCACCTCCTGGCCCAGCGCTTTTTCCTTGACCCGGGCGATGAAGTCGCGCACCACCGGCAAGGCCACATCGGCCTCCAGCAGCGCCATGCGCACCTCCCGCAGCATGTCCTGCACATTGGATTCGGTGATGCGGGCCTGGCCTCGCATTTCCTTGACGAGGCGGGATAACTTGTCGGTAAGGGCTGAAGCCATGGGAAGGCGCCACGGGCGTGGGGCAGTTAGGTGAGGAAGGAAGGGCTGCGTTGGGGCCGGCGGGGAAAGCCGCCGCGAAAGCAGTAAAGGCTAAACTCTAGCCATGATTTTAGCTTTGAGCGACTGGTGGGGTCTTGCCGCGGCAGCCGGCGCCGCCGTCGCCTATGCCGTGCTGGCGCTGGCCACGCCGCGCCTGGGTGCCGGCACCATACGCGGCATGCTGCTGGCCGCCTGGCTGCTGCACGCGCTGGCGCTGGCCGACGGACTGCTCGGCGAGCCGGCCCGCTTCGGTTTTGCGCCCGCGCTGTCCATGACCGTCTGGCTGGTGCTGACGGTGTACGCGGTCGAAAGCCGCCTCTTCCCACAGATGCAGGCCCATTGGGCGCTGGCGGGGCTGGGCAGCGTCGCGGTCATCCTCGCCGCCATTTTTCCAGGCACCACTTACCATGCCATCGCCTCGCCCTGGCTGCCGCTGCACTGGGCCCTGGGCATTGCGTCGTATGGGCTGTTTGCCGCGGCGGTGGTGCACGGCTGGCTCATGACGCGCTCCGAACGCTCCATCCGGCTGGCCGCGCAAACCGACGCCGGCGTGCCCCTGCTGACGCTGGAGCGCCTGACCTTCCGCTTCGTGGAGGCCGGCTTCGTGCTGCTGTCGGCCACCTTGTTCGTGGGCTGGCTGTTCGCCGAAACCCTGTACGGGCCGGGCCTGGCCTGGAAATGGAACCACAAAACCGTGTTCTCGGTCCTGGCCTGGCTGACCTTCGCCGGCCTGCTGATCGGCCGCGCGCGCCTGGGCTGGCGCGGCCGCAAGGCGGTCCATGTGCTGTACCTGGGTTCCGGCCTGCTGCTGCTGGGCTATGCCGGTTCGCGCTTTGTGCTTGAAGTCATCCTGAGGCGGGCATGAAATACCTGCTGGTCATGGCCCTGGTGCTGGTGGTGTTCTGGATCTGGCGGCACAACCGTGAAACGGAACGCCGTGATGCGGCGCCCGCCCGTCCGCCAGCCCCGCAAAGACCGGGAGCGGCCATCACTGAAATCGTCGCCTGCGAAGTTTGCGGCGTGCATTTGCCGAAAACGGAAGCGTTGATCGGCAACAAAGGCATTTACTGCAGCGACGCGCACCGGCGCCAGACGGAAGGTTAAATGAGCACGCCGTCCCACTGGTTTGAAACAGGCGGCGACAAGGGCTCAGGCGGCTRGGAAATCACGGCCGGGCCGGGCTCATTCGGCCGCCTCTGGCATGTTTTCATGACCGCACGCGTCGCCATCGCTGCCGTGCTGGTCATCCTGCAGGCATTCATTTATGCCCTGGGCAACACCACCAACCGCTGGTCCATCGCGACCTGTATCGCCTATCTGTGCGCCACACTGGCGGTGCGGCTCTGGTCGCGGCCCCGGCCGCCCGGCAGCACCTTTGACGCGCAATGGGTGCTCACCATCGGCGTGGACGTCATCGCCTTCTCGGCGCTGAACTTCCTGCAGTCCGGTGGCATCAATTACACCCCGTTGTTCGCGCTGCCGGTGCTGCTGGCCTCCATCCTGGGCCCGATATTGCTGGCCTTTGGCACAGCCGCCAGCGTGACGCTGCTGCTGCTGGCCGACGCCTGGTGGAACTCGCTGCAGGGCCTGGGCGACGCCAACGCGCGTTTCCTGCAATCAGGCCTGAGCGGCTCCGGCTTCTTTCTCGTCGCGCTGCTCGCCAACCACCTGGCCCTGCGCCTGGCCAGAGAAGAGCAACTGGCCAAACGCAGCCAGTCCGCCGCGCGCATGCAAACGCAGGTGAATGAACTGGTGATCGAAGCACTGGCTGACGGCGTGCTGGTGGTCGACGTCAACGGCATCGTGCGCTCGGCCAATCCGGCCTCACGGCGCCTGTTGGCGGCCGACGATACCGTGCGCAGCGCCCCCTTCATCCTGGCCACGGAAGCCGCCTGGCAGCCTCTTGCCGAACTGACGCACCGCACCTTCGCGGCGCAATCGCCGCAGGAAGCCGACGTCAGCCTGGACAACGCGGGCGGCCACACCCGGCGGCTGCACGTGCGCACGCGCCTGGCCGCTTCGCCGAACGGCTCGCATGAGAGCCTGTGCGTGATGTTCCTGGAAGACCTGCGTGAAATGGAAGCGCGCGTGCGGACCGAAAAAATGGCGGCCATGGGCCGCATGTCGGCCGCGGTGGCCCATGAAATCCGCAACCCGCTGGCCGCCATTTCGCAGGCCAACGCCCTGCTCGAAGAAGACCTGCAGGACCCGGGGCAGCGCCGGCTCACCGCCATGGTCAGGCAAAACGCCCAGCGCCTGGCCCGTATCGTGGACGAGGTGCTGAATATTTCGCGCGCCCAGGCGCAGCTGCCTTCGCCGCAGACCACCACATTGCCGCTGGACGACACCGTCCGGAAGATCACATCCGACTGGGCGGAGCAGACAGCGGCGTCCGGGCGCACACGCATCACGGCGGACTCGGACAACGCCGTCGTGATTTTTGAGCCCGAGCATTTGCGGCGCCTGATGATCAACCTGCTGGACAACGCCTTGCGCTACGCCAGCGACTCCGCAGGGGCGATCGAAGTCGCGACCCAGGCCGTGGCGCCGGGGCAGTCGCGCCTGTCCGTCTGGAGCGACGGCCAGCCCCTGGAGCAGACCGTGCAAAGCCACCTGTTCGAACCCTTCTTTTCGTCGGAAAGCCGGTCCAGCGGGCTGGGCCTGTATATCTGCCGTGAACTGTGCGAACGCTACGGCGCCATGATCGGCTACCAGCGCGTGCAGCGCGAAGGCACCGAGGGCAACGAATTTTTCGTGATGTTCGCGCCCTCCGCGCAATCCCCGAACATCTCCGCGCCGTCTTTTGCCACAATGCCCACCTGACACCATGAGCATGCAAAACCCCGTTCCCCAGCAAGCCCGCATCCTCGTCATCGACGACGAGCCGGACCTGCGAACCCTGTACGAGCTGACCCTGCTCAGGGAGGGCTACCGGGTGGAGGCCGCCGGCGATTTGCTGCAGGCCCGCCAGCAGCTCAGTGAAAACCGCTTCGATGCGGTGATCACCGACATGCGCCTGCCGGACGGCCTGGGCCTGGAACTGCTGCGCGACATGGTGAGCCAGCAACGCAGCGAACGCTGCGTCGTCATCACGGCGCACGGCTCCGCCGAAAACGCGGTCGAGGCCCTCAAGGCCGGCGCCTTCGACTACCTCACCAAGCCGGTCGACCTCAAACAGTTCCGCAGCGTGGTGGCATCGGCCGTGCAGGGCGCCAGGCAAGCAGCGCCGGCCACCGACAAAACCGGGCGCGTCGCACCGGATTCCGGCATCACGCCCTTGTCGCTGCCCCTGCCGGTGGCCGCCGAAGCCCCGCTGATTTTGCAAAAGCTGGTCGGTGAATCGGCCGTCATGCGCGCTGTCAAGTCGCGCATCGTCAAAGTGGCCGGCAGCATGGCCCCGGTGCTGATCCAGGGCGAGTCGGGCACCGGCAAGGAATTGGTCGCGCGCGCCGTTCACGGCTGCAGCCACCGCGCGGCGGGCCCGTTCGTGGCGGTCAATTGCAGCGCCATCCCTGAGAACCTCCTGGAAGCGGAGTTCTTCGGCGCGCGCAAGGGCGCCTACACCGGCTCGGCGCAGGACCGGCAGGGCTACTTCCAGGCGGCCAAGGGCGGGACCCTCTTTCTCGACGAAATCGGCGACTTGCCCCTGGCCATGCAGTCCAAGCTCCTGCGGGCCATCCAGGAGCGCACCGTGCGGCCGCTGGGCTCCGCGCAAGAGGACTCGGTGGACGTGCGCATCGTCAGCGCCACCCACAAGGACCTGGTCGCCGAAGTCCAGGCCGGGACTTTCCGCCAGGATCTTTATTACCGGCTCAATGTGATCGAGATTCACGTGCCCGCCCTGCGCGAGCGCCGGGAAGACCTGCCGGCCCTGTGCAAAGCCCTGCTGGCCAGAATTTGCCATGAGTCCGGCTTCCCGGTACCCGAGCTGACCGATGCTGTGATGGGACAGCTGCGCGCCCTGCCTTTCAACGGCAACGTCAGGGAACTGGAAAACACCCTGCACCGCGCGGTGGCGCTCGGCGACGGCAGCGAACTGCATTTCGACGCGCCGGCCGAAGAGCAGGTCGCCGTTCCGGAAAACCTGCAGGACTACCTGGACAGGCAGGAGCGCAGCATCCTCACGAAAGTGCTGCTGGAAAACGGCTTCAATCGCACCGCGGCCGCCGCCAGGCTGGGACTGAGCCTGCGCCAGATCCGCTACCGCATTGCGCGCCTGAACATCGTGACACCGGGCAGCGAAGACCCCGCCGATGAACTCGACGCCGCCGATGACCCCGCCTGAAGGCCGGGGCGCCGGCACCCCGCAGCCCCTGTGGCGGAACGGCTGGTACCGCTATGCGCGCGCGCTGGCCTCGCCCAATTTCGGGCCGCGGCCAGAGGACGCGCTGATCGACCTCGTCGTCATCCACTCCATCAGCCTGCCGCCCGGCGAATTCGGCAACGGCAACGTGCAGCGCCTCTTCACCAACCAGCTCGATTGGGAAGCCCACGCTTACTTCCAGGGCATACGCGGCCTGCAGGTGTCGTCGCATTTCTTCATTGCCCGCTCCGGCGCCTTGTGGCAGTTCGTCGGCTGCGGCGACCGGGCCTGGCATGCCGGGGATTCGAACTACCGCGGGCGCGGCAACTGCAACGACGATTCCATCGGCATCGAGCTTGAGGGCCTGGAAGGCGGCGCCTTCGAAACGCCCCAGTACGAAACCCTGGCTGGCCTCTGCGCCTCGCTGCTCCAGGCCTATCCCATTGCCCACATCGCGGGACACGAACACATCGCGCCCGGCCGCAAGCAAGACCCCGGTCCGGGTTTTGACTGGCCCCTGCTGCAAGACTCGCTGGCCTTGCCGGCTAGGTATTTTCCCGAGACCACCTAGCCTCACGCGTACAAAACCACACCGCAGTGGTGCGCTTTGCATCCGGAAATTTCACGGTATTTTTACCGCGCTAACATGGGCTTGTGTTGGCGGGCGAAAGCCCGCGACGAGGCGCGCCGCAGCGTTGCCGGGGCCGCGCAAGCCTGATGGAATCAGGCTTTGCCGAAGATGAGCGGCACGAAATTGAGAGCGTCGCGCAGCCGTCCAAAACGGGGCGGAAAAAGCCACAAAACGTAACGATCCATTCAGTCGGCGATACACTACCTGTAGTGGCTTGTATTCCCCCCATACCCTAGGTATAGTGTCTAAGCCCTAATTCAGTTTGATGTAATTCGGGCCCCGGCGGCGAGGAATTGGTTCATGCTTTTTGAACACCTTCCGCCAAAACGGTTGCCCGCAACAGCACATCAAGCCAGTCATAAAACAAAGCAAAGAGGAAGTCATGCAAACAGCACAGCACGCAGTGCCCGCAACGTCCAGCGTTGCCGCCGGCAATCCGGCCGCCAGCGATACCAACACCCAGCCCAATCCCCTCGCCCACTACCAGATCATTCGCCGCAACGGCGGCGTGGTGCCCTTCGAGCCCAACAAGATCGCCGTGGCCATGATGAAGGCCTTCCTGGCCGTTCACGGCACGCAGGGTGCGGCGTCCGCGAGTGTTCGCGAAACCGTCGACGGCCTGACCCAGGCGGTGATCCGCGCCCTGATGCGTTCGCGCCCGGGCGGCGGCACCTTTCATATAGAAGACGTGCAGGACCAGGTCGAACTTGGCCTGATGCGCGGCGGCCACCACGAGATCGCCCGCGCCTACGTGCTGTACCGCGAAAAGCGCACGCAGGAACGCGCCCGCCAGCCGCAAACCCAGGCGCCCGCAGCGCCCCTGATCCACGTCACCGACCGCGGCAACCGCGTCGCCCTGGACATCCGCAACCTGCAGGCGCTGATCGAGGCCTCTTGCGCCGACCTGGGCGCCGACGTCAAGCCAGACCCCATCGTTGCGGAAACCATGCGCAACCTCTACGACGGCGTTCCCATCGACGAGGTCTACAAAGCGTCCATCCTGGCTGCGCGCACCCTGATTGAAAAAGACCCCGACTACACCTACGCCACCGCGCGCCTGCTGATGCACACCATCCGCCGCGAAGTGCTGGGCGAGGAAGTCAACCAGGAAGACATGGCCGTCCGCTATGCCGAATACTTCCCGCAATTCATCGCCAAGGGCGTGCAGAACGAGCTGCTCGACGAAAAGCTGCAGCAGTTCGACCTGGCCCGCCTGGGCGCCGCGCTCAAACCCGAGCGAGACCTGAAATTCGACTACCTCGGCCTGCAGACCCTGTTTGACCGCTACTTCCTGCACGTGCGCAAGCAGCGCATCGAACTGCCCCAGGCTTTCTTCATGCGCGTGGCCATGGGCCTGTCGCTCAACGAGATCAACCGCGAAGAGCGCGCCATCGAGTTCTACGAGATCCTGTCGTCCTTCGACTTCATGTCGAGCACGCCCACCCTGTTCAACGCCGGCACCCTGCGTTCGCAGCTGTCGTCCTGCTACCTGACCACGGTCGCCGACGACCTTGGCGGCATCTACGACGCCATCAAGGAAAACGCCCTGCTTTCCAAGTTTGCCGGCGGCCTGGGCAATGACTGGACGCCCGTGCGCGCCCTGGGAGCCCACATCAAGGGCACCAACGGCGAATCGCAAGGCGTCGTGCCTTTCCTGAAGGTCGTCAACGACACCGCCGTTGCCGTCAACCAGGGCGGCAAGCGCAAGGGCGCCGTCTGCGCCTACCTGGAGACCTGGCACCTGGACATCGAAGAGTTCCTGGAACTGCGCAAGAACACCGGCGACGACCGCCGCCGCACGCACGACATGAACACCGCCAACTGGATTCCCGACCTATTCATGCGCCGCGTGATGGAAAAAGGCAGCTGGACCCTGTTCTCGCCGTCCGACACGCCCGACCTGCACGACAAGTTCGGCAAGGACTTCGAAAAGATCTACGTCGCCTACGAAGCCAAGGCCGAGCGCGGCGAGATCAAGCCGTCCCGCAAGCTGCAGGCCACCGACATGTGGCGCAAGATGCTCTCGATGCTGTTTGAGACCGGCCACCCCTGGATCACCTTCAAGGACGCCTGCAATGTGCGCTCGCCGCAGCAGCACACCGGCGTCGTGCACTCATCCAACCTGTGCACCGAGATCACGCTCAACACCAGCGACACCGAAACCGCCGTCTGCAACCTGGGCTCGGTCAACCTCGTCCAGCACCTGAAGGACGGCGCGGTCGACCACGAGAAGCTCAAGAAGACCATCACCACGGCCATGCGCATGCTGGACAACGTGATCGACATCAATTACTACGCCGTCAAGAAGGCCCGCGACTCCAACATGCGCCACCGCCCCGTGGGCCTGGGCATCATGGGCTTCCAGGACTGCCTGTACGAGCTGCGCGTGCCTTACGCCTCCCAGGAAGCCGTCGAATTCGCCGACAAGTCCATGGAAGCCGTCTGCTACCACGCCTACTGGGCTTCCACCGAACTGGCCAAGGAACGCGGCAAGTACGCCAGCTACAAGGGCTCGCTCTGGGACAAGGGC
>NZ_JBFUBY010000122.1:0-11715 GCF_056405515.1 Polaromonas sp. P1_G2 | reverse complement strand
AGCTTGCTGTCGATGTTGCGGATGTTTTCCTTCAGCGCCTGGCGCAGTTCGGCCGCCACCTTGGGCGTGGACTTGCCGTGGCCTTCGGTGACTTCATGCTCAAGCTTGGCCAGCGCGGCCTGCACGACGGCCGAGGATTTTTCGCGCATCTCCTTGAGCACGGCCGGATCGATCTTGGCCTTGGGCGCGCGCGCGGGAGCCTCGCCTTCGGCGGGAGCCTGGCCGCGGGCGGCGCGCAATTCGTCGGCCCACACGGGCACGGCGGGCAAAGGCGCGGCGGTGTCTTCAGCAGCCTTCTGGGCCTGCGCGAGCGCGCCCTGGAAAGCGTCCCACACGGCGAGCAACTGCGCCCGCGATGCGTCAAGCAGCGGCGGGAATTTGGCGTCCACGCTAGCCCAATTGGCGTCTTGCGTGATTTCACCGGCCTGCGACTGCCAATGCGTGACATCGCCGCGCAAGGATTCGAGGGCGGCTTCGGCATCGCGCCATGGTTTGAGCGACAGCACTTCGGTGCGCTGGGCCAGCAGCACGGCGGCTTCGCGCTGCACCTGGGTGCGGTGCTGCAGGTCTTCAATGGTCTTGACGCGCTCGGCCAGCTGCGCCTTGAGGCCGGCCAGCGGCTCCTTGGACAGGGGCGCGCCGGCCTTGGCGGCATCGCGCTGCCAGGCCAGGGCGTCGGCCAGGTTGAGCTTGGGCGCGGCCAGCAGCGCCTGGGCCTTCTCGGCCCATTCGGCGGCGACCGCTTCCTGGCCCTTGCTGCGCTTGATCTCGTCGAGCTTTTCCTTCAGCGGCTTGGCCGCGCCCTTGTCGCGGTTGGCCAGGTCCTTGTAGACCTCGGCCATCTGCTCGGCCGTGGGCTCGGTCGCCAGCCACGTGCGGATGCGCGCGGCGCGATCGCCGGAGGTGGGCGCGGAAAACGCGCCGCCGGTCAAGCCGTCCAGCGGATGGGCTTCGGCCTGCTTGGTGGTGGGCGTTTTCACGGCGGGGGCTTCGGGTTTGGAGGATTTAAACATGGGAGCGCAAGGTCAAAAAAATAGGTGCCGCCGACCACAAGGCGCCCTTGGTGAACGGGAGCTTCGCGGAGCGGCAGCGGGTGTTGGAGTGGATGGAAGGCCGTGCCGCGCAACCTGTGTTGCACATACCAGCCCGGCCCCATAAAAGCTTTATCAATAAAGCACTGGCGCTATTTTCGCCTTTTTTAGGGCATCGCCAAATTCAGCTCCGCGCGGGGCGTCCATTTGGCCTCCGGCGGGATGGTTTTAGCGGCGCCCAGGAACAGCCTTTCAGGCGGCAGGTCGCGCGAGGCGAGGTAGTCTTTGACCGCCACGCCGCGCTGCACGGCCAGCTCGCGCATGGCGTCGTCATTGACCTTGATGTCGGCCAGCAGCAGTTTTTCCATCTCGGGCACGGACAAATCCTTGGCCAGGCCGATCAGGTTGCGCGGCTTGGGCATGTCGGCGCGTTTGTAGACTTCCTTGAGCAAAGCCGGGTATTCGGCCGGGCTGATGCTGACGGCGGCCGAGGTCGTGCCGCCCTCCTTTACGGTGATACGGCGCTTTTCGGCGCGCACCAGGGCATCCAGCCGTTCGCGCTTGAAGCCCTCGCGCTCGGCCTCGACGCTGCTGGTGCCCACCACGGTGAGCCTGAGCGAGGGCCTGTCGGCCAGCGCCTTGGCAACCTTGTCCAGCCCGGCCTTGGCCTCGGGGCCCAGTTCGGCGCTGCCGGCGGCAAAGCCCACGGTGCTGAGCTCGTCCCCGCCGCCGCCGAAGGCGTTGGCCAGCAGGCTGAACGGCGCGGTGATGGCTTTCACGATCACGTTGACGATGACCTTGACGATCACGGGGCCGAGGCTGAACTGCGGGTCGTTGAGCGAACCGCTGATGGGCAGGTCGATGTCGATCACGCCGTTGCGGTCGGCCAGCAGCGCGACGGCCAGCTTGACCGGCAGGCTGGCGGTGGAGCCCGGCACTTTCTCGCCGAAGCTCAGCTGGTTCAGGATGACCTTGTTGGTGGCGGTAAGTTTGCCGTCGGGCTGCACCAGGTAGCTCACGTCGACGCTGAGCTTGCCGCGCTCTATGCCGTAACCCGAGTACTTGACGGAGTACGGCGACAGCGGCGGCAGCTCCAGGTCGCGCACCTTGCCCTTGATGTCCAGCGCCAGCGGCTTGGCCAGCGGGTTGAGCTTGCCGAGGATTTCGAGCGAAGCCGTGCCTTCGGCGCGCCCGCGCAATTCAAGGTCGGCCATGGCGGGCGCCGCTGCCGGCCCAGCGCCGGCCGGGGCCGCGGGTGGCTGCGACGAAAAAGCGCTGAGCTTGCCGGTCAAATCGCTGAGGTCGGCCGAATAATTGGGTTTGACGAAGCGGTCGGAAAACAGCACCTTGCCGTTGATCAGGCTGATGGGGCCGAAGCTCACGGCGGGCGGCAAAGCCGCCGCGGCCTGCGCGCCTTTTGCATCGGCGGCAACTGTTTTCGCTGAGGCAACAGGGGCGGATGCCGGCGCGGTGGCTGCACTCGCCGTGCCGCCTGCCACCGCCGCCTCCTTCGATTTGACCAGGTCCTGCAAGTTGATCCGGCCGTCGGGCATGACGATCACGCGCGCGAAAAAGTCGCTGAGCACCGTTTCCTTGACCTCCACCCGCGTCGCCTTGGCCGGGTCCAGCGCCACATGGAAGCCGCGCAGGTTCAGTGCTTTCCAGGCCAGCAGGTCTTCGCTKGGGGCCAGCGTGTTGGCGCGAAACTCCTCCAGCGACACGTCGCCCGTCACCTGGGCCTGCGGCCCGGCCGGCAGCTGGCGGTAAGCCACCTTGCCCTTGAAGCTGGCATCGGCGCGCAGCAGCTCGATATTGAGGGTATCGGCGAAATAAGGCTCAAAGGCCTGCACCGGCAGCCGGTCGACCAGCAGGCGCCCCTGGGCCTGCAGAGGGGCCAGCCCCAGGCTGCCGTTGAAATCGACCTTGCCGGGCTCGAAGCGGCCGGCCGCCAGGCGCAGCGAGGCGGTCAGGGGCATGGGTTTCGCTGCCTGTGCCCGGGACGCGGGCCTGTCGTCCAGTATCAGCCCGCCCAGCTGGGCCTTGGCGGCCGTGACCTCGAAGGCCACCGGCCTGGCGCCGGCCTTGTCGGAAAACGACATGGCGCCGCCTTCAAGCTGCACATCGCTGATGGCCACGGCCCAGGAGGGCGCGGAGGCGCGGGTGGCCGCATCGGTGGGCGGCGGGGGCGATGGCGGCAAAGCGGCCTTGCCGGGGCCGACCATCCAGCGCTCGTACATCCAGCGCTTGTCGCTGTCGCGGTCGACCAGGGCTTTGGGCTGGGTCAGCTGCAGCCTGCCGGCCTTGAAGCTCTGGCCGGTCACGTCGATGTCCACCTGTGCCAGGTCCACACGCTTGATCGACACCAGCGAGACCTTGCCCTGGGCCAGTTGCACCTCGCTGACCGCGACCTGCGGCGCCGTGAGCCGCAGCAGCTGGGGCTTGTCGCCGCTCGCCCCCTGCCAGTGAATGCCCAGCTCGGCGTCTAGCTGGCCGTTCAGCGCCGGCAGCAGGAACTGGCCCACGTATTTGGCCGCCATGCCCAGCGGCCAGGCCGTCACCTGGGCGGTGAGTTCGGCGGCCTGGTCGGTGGCGCTGCCCTTGAAAGTCAGCAGCGCCGGGACGGCCGGAGCCTGCGGCGCGGCGGGCCTGGCGCCGGCTTTGGAGGGCGCGGGCACAGGGGCGGCAGGCGGCTCAAGCCCCACCGAGCCGTCGAATTGCAGCGGTGCGCCGGCCGAAAAAGGCATGGCGATGGCCGTGGCGTTGAGCACCAGGCCGCCCATGCGGATGTCGGCCGGCGAGGCCAGGGTTTCGTCCAGCCAGTTCACGCTGCCCGCGCGCACGGCCACACGGGCTACCTGCACCTTCCAGGGGGCGCTTGCCGGCGCTTTGGCCGAAGYGCCCGGATTTGCCGGCTTGCTGGCGTTGCCTGCGGGAACCTTTACGAAACCTTGAGTGTCTGCTTCACTTTTTGTAGCAGTCGTGGCGGCGGGCGGTAACAGGTTGAGCCGCCCCGCCCGGTCGCGGATGACGGACAGCACGGGCGCACTCAATTCGACCGCTTCAAGCTTGACGAATTGCTCCAGCGGGCGCACGTCGGCCATCGTCACCTGCAACCGCTCAAACGCGAGCAGGTCGGGCCGGGACGCCGGTGGAACATCGCCGCCATCACGTTTGCCCGCCGATTTGCGGCCGGGGGCCGGGGCGGGAACAGCGGCCGGCGCCTGCCCCGCCACCTGCAGGCGCACCTTTTCCGCCGTCACCGTGCCGGAGATGCGCACCACCGTGGCCGGCGTCTGCTCGAACGCCACTTTGGCGTCGGCATGCAGCACGGCACTCTGCAATTTGAAGGGCAGGCTCGCCGGCCAGTAGGCCAGGTAGGGGTTCAGGTCAAAGCCGCGCAGAGTCAAGGTGGCGTCGGTTTTATGGGTCTGGGCAAAGGGCGTGCCCTCGGCGGCGGTGTCAAAACTGCTGCCGTTGAGCTTGAAGGCCAGGTGCGGCGAGGTCTTGATCTCGCGCTGGGACTTGAGGTTGCTCAGGAAGGGCACGGAGAGGTTCAGCTCGCGCAGCGCATGGGTCTTGCCGACGGACTGGTCGCTAAAGTCCAGGCGCCCGCCGCTCAGCACGATGTTGTAGACCGCAAAGCGTGGCGGATCCCCGGCCGGCTGGTCCGCCGGCGTCTTCAGGCGCTCCAGGATGTCGTCGATGTCATAGCGGCCCTCGCCTTTGTGGGTCAGAAAAGCCACGGGTTCGTCGACCTGCACGGCGTCGGCCACCGGCGCCAGGCGCAGCAGGGACTCCAGTTCGGCGTCTATATATATGCGCTTGATGGAAAGCTGGGGATTTTCCTGGGGAACTCCGGCAGCGCCGGCCTTGGCGATGGCCAGGTCGCGCAGGGTGAGTTCGAGCGACCAGGGCTTGAAATCGACCGCGCCCACGGTGACCTGCCGGCCCAGTTTTTCAGAGGCGATCTTCTCGAGCTGCGACTTCAGAAGGGTGGGCACGGCCGCATAGGCCAGCGCCCAGAGCAGCAGCAGCGCGCCAAGCGCCCAGGCGGCACGTCGCCGCCACAGGGGCGAGCGGGCCAGGCCGGCAGCCCGTGCCGGCAGGGTTTTTGCGGTGTTCCGCCATTCGATTTCGCGCCATTTATTCTTCAAGTCAGGGATTGCCATAGGCGACGAGTTTTTAACGCCGGCGCCAATCGGTCAATGACTTATTTGAAAAAGACGGTCACCCGAAAGGGCATAGCCCCCCCAAAAGAAAAACCCCGGGCAGTGAGACCGACCGGGGTTGACGGCGGGCGTTTATGCTCATGCCGTCGGGTTTCCGCAAAAGAGAGATGAATCGTCTCCAGTGCGATGAAAGCAAGTGATTGCTTCCAGATTTTCCGGGGTTGGTTACCCGGTTGGATGCGTGAATGAACACGCAATTGCAGGTTAAACCTCCAGCGCCGGGCAGGCAAGACCATCTTTTCAATCACAGGGACCGGAGTGATTGGCGCTGCCTTTGTCCGGCCCGAAAGACGCCTGAATCACCCCAACAGTCCCACATGGACCATCGAAAACCGCCTACAGCCGGACCCGCGATCCGCTGATCCGGTATTTTTCACGCCGAATTTAACTTAGAGCTTGGTCTCAAAAAGAGGCCGTAACTACCTTGATTCAGGCGGATTCTGCCGAGAATCAAGGTTTTTATTTGCTTAATTGATATAAGAAATTAATCTCTTATTATTGACAGGTTATTTAACGACCCCATAGAATCCCGCCAGTCCCACAGAAACCTAGGGACAACCCGAATCTCCGCTGCCCCATTCATCAAAGAAGCCGGCAACGTCAAACAGGGGTCAACACCCACAAGGCATGCCTTGGTTTGATGGCGACCCAATCAAAGCCTGCTTGGCCTCTCAAGGGCCTGCAAGCGTAGAAAGGAGTGCTATGACAGCGCTAGGACAATTCGGCCTTGAGGCGCACTTGAAAAGTGTACAGAGCGGTATTTCAACCATCGCCGATGACATCGCCCAGGGCTTTTTCGAGATCACCCACAACAGCTTCGCCCTCCTGGGCCTGGCGGTCGTGTTCGCGGTGATCACACTGACGGCCCGGCCCGACTTGCGTCAGGCCGGTGAATTCAAGCTCATGACCTGGCTGCAGCAACGCCAGGAAGCGGCCATCGGTTTTACCGAGCCCGCCGCCATTGAGCGTGCCACGGCATCCAATCCCAAAGACCTGCCGGCCCAGCAGGCGGCGGTGGCCTACTGGCTGAGCAAGAAATACGGCGTGGCGCCCGAGCCTTTGAGCGTGCTGGTGGCCGAGGCCTTCGAGATCGGCCAGAAGGCCAAGCTCGACCCCACCCTGATCCTGGCCATCATGGCGATCGAGTCCGGCTTCAACCCGTTCGCGCAAAGCCCCGTGGGCGCCCAGGGCTTGATGCAGGTCATGACCAAGGTGCACCACGACAAATACGACAACTTCGGCGGCAAGCTGGCGGCCTTCGACCCGGTGACCAACCTGCGCGTCGGCGTCAAGGTGCTGCAGGAATGCATCGCCCGCGCCGGATCCGTGGAAGGCGGCCTCAAATACTATGTGGGCGCCGCCAATATGGAAGACGACGGCGGCTACGCCGGCAAGGTGATGGGGGAGCACGCCCGCCTGCTGGCCGTGGTGGCCTCCGCGTCCAAGCGCGGCAAGCCCYCGCCTTTCTTTGCCGAGCCCGGCACTTCGCGCCCGGTCCCGGCCTCCCTGCCCGGCAAGTCCGAGACGCCGGCCTCCGAGGGCAAGACGCCCGAGAAAGTGGCGCTGTTGAGCCAGTCCTGATCCCCGCCGGCGCGGCCTCCAGGCCCGCCGCTTGCACCGCAAAGCCGGGCCGCCGCCAGCGCCCGGCTTTTTGCTTTCCGGGCCACGGGTATGGGACGGGCTGCCACGGATTTCAGGCGCTCTCAGTTACACTAGCCGGGTGCGCAACTGGCGATAGGCTCAAGGTTTTCGCAACCATTGGAGCTGACGTGGGACACCACTGGGAAGCGCACCGCTGACAGCCGTTGGGCCTCAGCGTTCAGCCGTTCGCCTGGGCAGCCCTTGTTTCATTTAGAGCCGCGGCTCATATGAATAGCAGGGACCACGTCTTTAAGGACTGCCATGTACCACCGCAATATCCTGGTCGAACAGACCGATCCCGAAATCTTTGCCGCCATCCAGGCCGAAAACGCCCGGCAAGAGCAGCATATCGAGCTGATCGCCAGCGAAAACTACGCCTCGCCCGCCGTCATGGCCGCGCAGGGATCGCAGCTCACCAACAAATACGCCGAAGGTTATCCCGGCCGCCGCTACTACGGCGGCTGCGAACATGTGGACGTGGCCGAGCAACTGGCCATCGACCGTGTCAAGGCCATCTTCGGCGCCGAAGCCGCCAACGTGCAGGCGCATTGCGGCGCATCGGCCAACGAGGCCGTGTTCCTGGCCTTCCTCAAGCCCGGCGACACCATCATGGGCATGAGCCTAGCCGAAGGCGGCCACCTGACGCACGGCATGGCCCTGAACATGAGCGGCAAGTGGTTCAACGTCGTGTCCTACGGCCTGAACGACAAGGAAGAAATCGACTACGACGCCATGGAGCGCAAGGCCCTTGAGACCAAACCCAAGCTGATCATCGCGGGCGCCTCGGCTTACAGCCTGCGCATCGACTTCGAGCGCTTCGCCAAGGTGGCCAAAGCCGTCGGAGCGATCTTCATGGTCGACATCGCCCATTACGCCGGCCTGGTGGCCGCGGGCGTGTACCCCAACCCGGTGCCGCATGCCGACATCGTCACCTCGACCACGCACAAAAGCCTGCGCGGCCCGCGCGGCGGCATCATCCTGATGAAGGCCGAGCACGAAAAAGCCATCAACAGCGCGATCTTCCCCGGCCTGCAGGGCGGCCCGCTGATGCACGTGATCGCGGCCAAGGCCGTGGCTTTCAAGGAGGCCATGACGCCTGAGTTCAAGGCTTACCAGCAGCAGGTCGTGAAAAACGCGCAGATCGTCGCCGACACCCTGACGCAGCGCGGCCTGCGCATCGTCAGCGGGCGCACCGAAAGCCACGTCATGCTGGTCGACCTGCGCGCCAAGGGCATTACCGGCAAGGAAGCCGAAGCAGTGCTGGGCAGCGCCCACATGACGATCAACAAGAACGCCATCCCGAACGACCCGGAAAAGCCCATGGTCACCAGCGGCGTGCGCATTGGCACCCCGGCCATGACGACCCGCGGCTTCAAGGACGAGGAAGCCCGCGCCACGGCCCACCTGATCGCCGACGTGCTCGACAACCCGCGCGACGCGGCCACCCTGGAAGCAGTCCGCGCCAAGGTTCACGCCCTGACCAGCCGCTTCCCTGTGTACCGTTAACCATGGCGGACGGCGCGGGCACCATGGTTTTCATCGCTGCCCCTTCCGTCCTCAATGGGCCAAAGACCAATCGATGCTTTTAAGTTCAGGTCAACACCCATGAAATGCCCTTTCTGCGGCCACCTCGAAACCCAGGTTGTCGAAACCCGGGTGGCGGAAGACGCCGACTTCATACGCCGGCGCCGCCAGTGCGGCGCATGCGAAAAGCGCTTCACCACCTACGAGCGGCCCGACGTCACCTTCCCGTCCATCGTCAAGAAGGACGGCCGGCGCATCGAGTACAAGCGCAGCAAGATCCTGGGCTCCATGAACCTGGCGCTGCGCAAGCGCCCCGTCAGTACCGAGCAGATCGACTCGGCCATCGAACGCATCGAGGAAAAACTGCTGAGCCTGGGGGTGCGCGAGGTGGCCTCCAACCGCCTGGGCGAGCTGGTCATGCGCGAACTCAAGAAACTCGACAAAGTGGCTTATGTCCGCTTTGCCAGCGTCTACCGCAGCTTTGAGGATATTGACGAGTTCAAKACCCTGGTGGATGAGGTCAGGCGCTAAAGCGCCGGACGCGCTGACCGTTCGTCACGCAGACCTGACCGGGCGTCGAATACAGGAGGCGGGACCGGCGAGGCATGCTCACAATTGCGCATGTTCGAAAATCTATCGATCGCCGGCCCTGCCACCTTCCGCCCCCAACCGCCCTGGCGTGTCATGCGGCGAATCCAGCATGGATTCACCCTGATTGAGGTGCTGGTGGTGATAGCCATCATCGGAATCCTGACGGTCCTCGCAACGCCCTCCTTCATGGGCCTGCTTGCCAACGCCAATATCACCCGCGCCACCAACGGGTTTATCTCGGATACCCGCTACGCCCGCGGTGAAGCCATGCGGCGCGGGAAAAGCGTGACGATCTGCAGGACCGCCAACTACACCGCGGCAAGCCCGACATGCTCCACCGGTAACGGCGCGACCGTCGGCGGCTGGATGCAGGGATGGGTGGTGTTCGTTGACAGCAATGGCAACGGCAGCTTCGATGCCGCGACCGACATCGTGCTACGCGCCCAGGAGCCCATGGCCGGCGTCAGCGATTTTTTCGCGGTCGGCGTCTCCACTCCGACGGCTGTCGCCACGGGCAACGGCATCATCTATGACGGCACCGGCCGCGCCATAGGCCAGTCGGGCCGATGGCTGGTGCATGCCTCGGGCTCGTTCGCCACCAACGCTTACTACACCCGTACCCTGTGCATGAACGCAGTGGGCAGGGTCAAAGTCCAGACGGGGGACGTCGCATGCTAGGCCTCACCAGAAAAGCACCTCCTTCACGCAAGGGGCAGCGAGGCTCCTCGCTGCTGGAGGTCCTGATTTCCATATTGCTCATGTCCTTTGGCATGCTGGCACTCGCCGGCATGCAGGCCTATTCGGTCGCGGCGCAGAAAAACGCGGCCAACCGCGCCATCGCCAGCGCCCTGGCCACGGAACTGGCGGAAGTCATCAGGCTCAACCCGACCGGACTTTCAGGCGGCAACTATGACGTGGCGCTGATGACCACCAGCAGTCCTCCCGCCCTCGCGCCCTGCGCCTTTCCCAACTGCACAACCCCTGCGACACTGGCTGCCGCGGACCTGACGGCCTTCCAGAGCCGGGTTCGTGCGTTGCTGCCCCAGGGCGGCGTCGAGCTGGCCCGGCCCGGTGCCAGCGCAACCCAGGCCAACATCTGGATTCTCTGGGAAGAAGCCGGCGTGCTGGACAACTCCCGCAAGGTCGCCGGCGTCGACCAGTCCGCCGAATCGACGTCCGACAACTGCTCGGCCACCGCCAAAGCCCTGCCAACACTGCCACGCTGCTTTTACATGAAGGTGCAGTTATGACTTCGCCCGCAAAAAGCTGCCCGCGGCAGCGTCCTCGCATGCCCGCGGCAAAGTCCGCAGCAAGGCAGCAGTCAGGCTTCACCCTGATCGAACTGCTGATCTCCATGACACTGGGCATGGTGATCATCGGCGCGCTGGTGGTCATGTATCTCTCCGGCAGCACGGCCACGCGCAACGCGCAGGCCCAGGGCCAGATGAACGAGGACGCCCAGATGGCCCTCGGCGTCTTTACGCAGGAACTGCGCCAGGCGGGGTACAACCCCACGCGCACCGGCGGCGTCAAGAACGACCTGGGCCTGGGCGGCTGGAACCTGTACGCCTGCAACACGGGCTTCACGGATCCCACCGTTGCCGCCATGAGCGCCTTGAGCTGCGCAGGATCCGGTGGTTTTTCCCTGGCCGTGGCCTACGAGGCAGACCTCAACAGCGGGAAAAACACCTCCGGCGGCCTGCCGATGGACTGTATCGGCAACGGCGTGGGCGCCGCGGGCGCTCCTTTCTACATCATGCAGTCGCGCATCGCCATCACGAACAACACGCTGACCTGCCGCGGAAGCGGCAACCTGGCGCAATCGCAGGTGCTGGCCGAAAACATTGAAAGCGCGACGGTGAATTTCGCGGTGGCCGAGCCCGCCGTCCCCAACAGCCAGAATGTGCGCGGTTACCTGAGCGCCTCCGGCATCACCACCCCCACGGATGTGGGCCTGGCGGCCCTGCCCCTGCTGGACCGCTGGAACAAGGTGGTTGCGGCGCAAGTCTGCGTGGTGGTCAAGAGCGAAGACCGCGTGCTGGGGGACCTGGGTACTTCGAGCACAAAGCCCAGCTATCAAAATTGCGCCGGCACCGACGTCGACATCACCGACGGCAAGCTGCGCCGCGCCTATCGCACCACGGTGCTGTTGCGCAACCATGGAGTGGGTTATGTCAATCCCTGAACCACGCCAAACCGCGAAGACGAAGATGCACGGGCAGCAGGGCGTCGTGCTGATTGTGGCCCTCATCATGCTGATGATTCTTTCGGTCCTGGCCAGCATCTCGATTCGCGGCGCCTCGTCGACCGAGCAAGTGGCCAACCAGAGCCGCCAGCAGGCGCTGGCCCGGCAGACCGCCGAAACAGCCCTGCGCTTCTGCGAACAGCAGGTGCAGCTCTACGCCGCCAACCCCGCCACCGGCTTTGCGCCCGAGGCGGCCCCCGTCGGCGCCGGGACGCCCTACTCCTGGGCCACCATGGCCAACTGGGACGCCGCGACACCGGTGGCCAGCCTCAAGACAGTCACGGTCACCTCGTCCGGCGACGCGGGAACCAAGCTGTATTTCACCCGCCAGCCCGAGTGCATGTCGCAGTACCTGACCCCTGCCGACACCAAAGTTTTTGTCACGACGGCCAGAGGCTTCGGCCCTGAAGTCGCCGCGAAAGATGGAAGCACACCCCAAGGCACCGAGGTGTGG
>NZ_JBFUBY010000121.1:0-11823 GCF_056405515.1 Polaromonas sp. P1_G2 | reverse complement strand
GCACAGCAGCACCGAAGGCTGCATGGCCAGCGCGCGCGCGATCGCCACGCGCTGCTGCTGCCCGCCCGAAAGCTGGTCGGGCCAGGATTCGAATTTTTCGGCCAGGCCCACGCGCTGCAGCAACGCGCGCGCATGCTCGGCGGCGGGGGCGCCGGCCGTCTTCTTGACCAGCGTGGGTGCCAGCATGATGTTCTTGCCGACCGTCAGGTGCGGGAACAGGTTGAAGCTCTGGAAGATCATGCCCACGCGCTGGCGCAGCTCGCGCATGACCTGCGGGTTGTCGTGCAGCAGGTGTTTGCCGTCCACGCGCAGCGTGCCGCTCTGGAAGACTTCCAGCCCGTTGATGCAGCGCAGCAGCGTGCTYTTGCCCGAGCCGCTTTTGCCGATGATGGCGATCACTTCGCCGGCCTTGACTTCCAGGTCTATGCCTTTCAAGACCTCATTGGTACCGAAGCTTTTGCGCAACTGGTTGATTTCGACCAGTGTCCTGTCGGCCGTGGCGGGGGATGGGATAGCTGTGGCGTTAGGGTTAGCGTCCATTTCTGGCTTTCCTCTCAAGCTTGCGGGCATACAGGGATATGGGGAAACACAGCGCGAAGTACATCAGCGCGACGCAGCTGTACACCACAAAAGGTTTGAAGGTGGCGTTGGTGATCATGGTGCCGGCCTTGGTCAGCTCGATGAAACCGATCACCGAGGCCAGCGCCGTGCCTTTGACTACCTGCACCAGGAAGCCGACAGTCGGCGGCACGGCGATGCGCACGGCCTGCGGCAGCACGATGTAGCGCAACTGCTCGCCGAAGTTGAGCGCCAGGCTTTGCGCGGCTTCCCACTGGCCCTTGGGGATCGCGTCGACACAGCCGCGCCAGATCTCGGCCAGGTAGGCGCTGGTGTAAAGCGTGAGCGCCACCGCGGCCGCCACCCAGGCCGGCACGTTGATGCCGAAGAGCGCCAGGCCGAAGTAGGCCAGGAAGAGCTGCATCAGCAGCGGCGTACCCTGAAACAGCAGCACATAGCCGTCGAGCGCGCGGCGTGCGATGCGCGCCGCTTTCTGCGCGCCCGGCACTGCGCGCGTGGCCGACAGCCGGCCCACCAGCAACAGCGCGCCGACAATGCCGCCGCCGATGAAGGCGACCAGCGAGAGAACGATGGTCCAGCGCGCCGCCAGCAGCAGGTTGCGGAAGATGTCCCAGACGGTGAATTCGATCATCGCAATTCCTTTGGATGTAGCGACGGGTAATGAGTGGCCATGGGGGCTTTCCACTCAGCAGGGGCCGCGGAACCGGCTTTGCCGGGCCGCAGGCGCAGCGCCCCCTCGGGGGGCAGAGAGCTACACGCAGTGAGCGAACGTGGGGGCATGTTTATCGACCGAACAGGAACTTCGGCCCCGCCCAGTTGAGAAGTTTGCGGACCGCGACCGACAGCACCAAATAAATCAGCGTGGCAATGATGAAAGCCTCAAACGCCCTGAAGTTGCGGCCCTGGATCAAGTTGGCGGCGTAAGACAGCTCTTGCGTGGAGATCTGCCCGCAGACGGCCGAGCCCAGCATCACGATGATGATCTGGCTCACCATGGCCGGCCAGACCTTCTTGAGCGCTGGCGGCAGCACCACGCGGGTGTAGATTTGCACCCGGTTGAGCGCCAGGCTTTCGGCCGCCTCGACCTGCCCGCGCGGCGTGGCTTCAACGCCGGCGCGGATGATCTCGGTGGCGTAGGCCGACAGGTTGATCACCATGGCCAGCACCGAGGCGGTTTCGGGCGAAAGCTTGAAGCCCGCGGCCGGCAGGCCGAAGAAGATAAAAAACAGCTGCACGATAAAAGGCGTGTTGCGAATCAACTCGACGTAAGCGCCCACCACCCAGCGCAGCCAGGTCGGCCCGCTGGCACGCGCCCAGGCAAAGCCCATGCCCATGAATACGCCCAGCACCGACGAGATCGCCGTCAGGCCCAGCGTCCAAGCGACGCCGATGGCCAACAGCGGCCATTGGCTTAATACGGCCATGAAATCAAGCTCGACACGCATGGGTCACATCCTTTGAAAGATCACCGTCGGTTCTTCCCTACCAGCAGCCGCCGTGGAACCGGCTTCGCCGGGCCACCAGCGGCGCCCCCTGCAAGGGGGGAGGCGGTTACGCGAAGCGAACCGCAACGGGGGTGTACAACTTACTGCGGCAAATCACCGGCGGGACGACCGAGCCACTTCATGGCCAGTTTGTCGAGGTCGCCTGATTTCTTGCCCTCGGCGATGATTTCGTTGACTTTCAGGCGCAGCTTGTCTTCGCCCTTGCCGACCCCGATGAAGTTGGGCGAGTCTTTCAGCAACAGCTTGTATTCGGTGTTGAGTTGCGGGTTCTTGGCCATCATGTTGCCTGCGACCGACGCGCCGGTAGCGATCAGCTGCACCTGGCCGGCGGTGTAGGCCGACACCGTGGTGTTGTTGTCTTCAAAGCGCTTGATGTCCGTGCCGGCAGGCGCGACCTTGCTCAATTCCTGGTCTTCCAGGGCGGCGCGGGTCACGCTGATGGTTTTGCCGTTGAGGTCGGCAAACGATTTGATGCTCATGCTCTTGGGGCCGAAGACGGCCTGGAAGAAAGGGGTGTAGGCGGCGGTGAAGTCGATGACTTTTTCGCGCTCCGGGGTTTTGCCCAGCGTGGAGATCACCAGGTCGGCCTTCTTGGTTTGCAGGTAGGCGATGCGGTTGGCGCTGGTCACGGGCACGAGTTCAATCTTGACGCCGAGTTTTTGCGCGATGTAGCCGGCCATCTCCACGTCCAGGCCCTGGGGCTTGAGGTCGGTGCCGACCATGCCGTAAGGCGGGAAGTCGGTCGGGATGGCGATCTTGATTTCCTTGGCCTTCATGATGTCGTCCAGCGCGGTTTGCGCATGGGCGCCGGAGGCGGCCAGCACGGCGGCTGCGGCGAGGGCGAAAGAGAAAACGCGTTTGCTGGACTTCATAGCAGGGCTCCAAGGTAGGTTGAGGAATCGTCTGGGGTTTTGGCCGAGGCACGGCCGGGCTTGCGAACACGGGAAGGCGGGGAAGACGCCGGTTTTTCGGCCGGGGCTTGCGCGGCCAGGGGGCTCAGCGCGCTGCGCAGTTGTGCCAGCGGATCGCCGCCGCCCGCCTGCAGCTTGAGCGCGGCCTGCACGCTGCCGATGTGCGCCTGCATGAGTTTTTCGGCTTTCGCCAGGTCGCCTTTTTCCAGCGCCTGCACGATGAGCACATGCTCTTCGCAGGACTGCGCCGCGTCGTGCGAGGACTGGTAAAGCATGGCGATCAGGGTGGTGCGCGCGGTGAAGTCGCGCAGGGTGTCGGCCAGCAGGCTGTTGCCCAGGCATTCAGCCAGGCACACGTGGAAGTCGCCCAGCAAAAAGCTGCGCAGGCCCACGTCGTCGCCCTTGATGGCGGCTTTTTCGCGGGTCAGATGGCTTTTGAGCTGCTTGATGGCGGCCTTGCTGACGTCGGTGGTGCAGCGGATCAGGCCCATCTCGATCACGCGGCGCGCCTCAAAGGCCTCGCGCGCTTCTTCCTGGGAGGGTTCGATCACATACCAACCGCGCCGGCTGCTGACAGTGACGATGCCACGCACCGCCAGCCGGGTCAGGGCTTCGCGGACGATGGTGCGGCTGCAGTCAAACAGCAGCGCGAGCTGCTGCTCGCCCAGTCGCGAGCCGGGCGCAAGCTTTTGCGCCATCACGGCTTCGATGATGCGATTGCTGATGTCGGGGGCGGTGGCCATGCACAAGCCAGTGCATATCCCGTGCCAACCCCTTTGTCTGGTTCAGCCAACTGGTATACAAGTTTTGCGCACCTGACTGGCGTGCCGGCGCACCGCCTTGTGGCTTTGTGGTGGCCGGGTGCACCACAAAGGGGAATATGGGGCCGGGTGGCTGCGTCATTTGTCATCTGCATTTATCCGCAGATTACGCAGATTTACACAGATTGAAGAGACGGCGTTTGTACTCAAGACTTCATCCTCACACCCTACGCCGGCTGCATGACTTTTCATCAAGATTGTCTTATCTGTGTAAATCTGCGTAATCTGCGGATATAAATTCTTCCTTAGATGATGATGCGGCTTGAAAACCGGACACTCACATTGTTGGGACAGATTGCTGACACGGGTCGCTCACGCGACAGTGATTTATACGGAGCTTCCCGGATGTGGCCGGCCCGGACTCGGGGTAGGCTGGGGCCCCAAGTCAGCACTTGCCTGGAGCCCTTCTTGATTCCTGATTCCGATACCGGCCAGGCCGTTCCCGCCGCGAACCCGCACACGCTGCACCACCAGGTCTGGCCCAAACGCCTGCCGCACAGCATCACGCCGCCGGCCACCTCGCTGTGGCACAACCTCGCGGTCAGCGCGCTGCGTTTCCCCGACAAGCCGGCGCTGGTCTTCTTCAACCGCGTACTCAGCTATGCCGAAGTGATGCGGCAAGCCGAACGCCTGGCCGCCACACTGCACAGCCTGGGCGTGCGCAGCGGCGATCGCGTGGTGCTCAACATGCAGAACTGCCCGCAGTGGGTGATCGCGCACTTTGCGATCCTGCGCGCCAACGCCGTGGTGGTGCCGGTCAACCCGATGAACCGGGCCGAGGAGCTCAAGCACTACATCACCGACCCCGATGCGAAAGTCGCCATCATCGCGGCCGACCTGGCCGGCGAATTGGCCAAAGCCAACGCGCAGCTGGAACCCGGCGAGCGGCTGGCGCACATGGTGGTCACGCACTACAGCGACGCCTTTGACATCGCCGCGGAAGGCGAGGGCGACGCGGCCATGCCGCCGGCCTGGCGCGACTGGCTGGGCACGCGCCATGCGCCGCCGGTGCTAGCAGGCGTCGGCGTGATGGACTGGGCCGATGCGACGGCGGGTACCGCGCAAGAGGCAGGAGAGCTACCCCCGCACACCGCCACGCCGCAAGACCTGGCCGTGCTGCCCTACACCAGCGGCACCACCGGCCTGCCCAAGGGCTGCATGCACACCCATGCCAGCATCATGCACAACGCGGTGGCCAGCTGCCTGTGGGGCGGCAGCACCTTCGAGAACGTGACGCTGTCCGTGGTGCCCATGTTCCATATCACCGGCATGGTGTCGGTGATGCATGCGTCCATCTACGGCAGCGCGACGCTGGTSATCATGCCGCGCTGGGACCGTGAACTGGCTGGGCGGCTGATCTCGCGCTGGCGGGTGACGCACTGGACCAACATCCCGACCATGGTGATAGACCTGCTGGCCAGCCCGAACTTTGCCGAATTCGATCTGAGCAGCCTGGTCTATATAGGCGGTGGCGGCGCGGCCATGCCGCAGGCCGTGGCCCAGCGCCTCTGGGAGCAATACGGCCTGCGTTTTGCCGAAGGCTACGGCCTTACGGAAACCGCCGCGCCCTCGCACAGCAACCCCTATGACGCCACCAAGCAGCAATGCCTGGGCGTGCCCTTCGTGAGCTGCGACGCGCGCGTGATCGATCCGCTCACGCTCAAGGAAGTGCCGCGGGGCGAGCAGGGTGAAATCGTCATGAGCGGGCCGCAGGTGTTCCAGGGCTACTGGAAGCGCCCCGACGCGACGGAGCAGGCTTTTATCGAACTCGACGGCAAGCGCTTCTTCCGCTCCGGCGACCTGGGCCGCGTGGACGAGCAGGGCTACTTCTTCATCACTGACCGGCTCAAGCGCATGATCAACGCCTCGGGCTTCAAGGTCTGGCCGGCCGAGGTCGAGGCGCTGATGTTCAAGCACCCGGCCATCCAGGAAGCCTGCGTGATCTCGACCCGCGACGCCTACCGCGGCGAAACCGTCAAGGCCGTGGTGGTGCTGCGCCCCGCCGCCAGGGGAAATACCAGCGAGGAAGACATCATCAGCTGGTGCCGGGATAACATGGCGGCATACAAATACCCGCGCGTGGTGCAGTTTGTCGATGCGCTGCCCAAAAGCGGCTCGGGCAAGGTCATGTGGCGCGCGCTGCAGGAAGCCGAGAAGCCCTGAACCTCCCGGCCGCCGCGCCTTGTTTCCGGAGAGTCCGTTTGAAAATCACGATTGGCGCGTAGCACCATGGCCAAAACCCCACCCGCTCCGTCCCCCGCGCAAGACCCGGAAGACAAGCCGCTGTTCGGCTGGCGCCTGCGCCTTTACACCATCATCTTCGAGGCCGACACCCGCGCGGGGCGCTGGTTCGACAAGGCGCTGATCGCCCTGATCCTGGTCAGCATCGCCGTGGTCATGGCCGACAGCGTGCAGGCCATCCATGCCTCGCACGGACGCGCTTTCGCGGTGGTCGAATGGGTCTTCACGCTGCTGTTCACCGCCGAGTACATCGCGCGGCTGGCCTGCGTGCGCAAGCCGCTGCAGTACGCCACCAGCTTTTTCGGCATCATCGACCTGGTCGCCGTGCTGCCGACCTACCTGGCTCTGTTCTTTCCGGAGCTGCATGCCCTCATCGACGTGCGCGTGCTGCGGCTGCTGCGCGTGTTCCGGATCTTCAAGCTCGCGGCCTATGTGGCCGAGTACCAGTCCCTGGGCCGGGCCCTCGCCGCCAGCGGCCGCAAGATACTGGTCTTCCTGTCGGCCGTGGTGATGATGGTGCTGGTCATGGGCACCGTGATGTACGTGGTCGAAGGGCCGTCCAACGGCTTCACCAGCATCCCGACCTCGGTCTACTGGGCCATCAGCACCGTCACCACCGTGGGCTTTGGCGACATCACGCCCAAGACCGACCTGGGCCGGCTGATTTCGTCTTTCATGATGCTGCTGGGTTGGGGCATCCTGGCYGTGCCGACCGGCATCGTGACGGCCGAGATGGCGGCCGAGCGGCGCCTGCAGCACCTCGCCCTGCCCACCACGCGCACCTGCCATGAATGCCTGACCGAAGGCCACCTGCCCGAGGCGGACTTCTGCTTTCATTGCGGTGCGAAGCTGCCGGTGTACCAGCATCAAGGCCAGCACCAGGATGCCAGGGCCGAGCCTTCCCGGGCGCCTTAGTTTTCCTATTCGCCTGCCGTCAGCCGCCGCGGCGTGATCTCTACCGATCCGAGCCCAGTGCTCATCCAAACCGTGCCGTCCTGCACCGTCACCTGCAACTGCATGCTGCGTTCGGCGAGCTTGGCCAGCGCCTGGCTTTCGGCCGCGTCTATCTGCCAGACCACGAGGTTGGCGGCGCGGGTGAGTTTGGTCTCGATGTTTTTCCACCAGACCGGCGTGCTGCTCGCGAAGCTGTAGACGCTGACGCGCTCGGCCCGGCCCGCGGCTTTCATCAGGCGCTTGTCGTCGGGCTGGCCGACGTCGATCCAGTGCAGGATCTGCTCGGTGTAGTCCTTGTGCCAGAGCGCGGCCTCGTCCACGTCCCATAAATCCTTGGCGAATTCGAGGTTGCCTTTCTTGTCGTCGGCCGGCACATTGAGCGCGAAGGCCAGCAGGCGGATCATCATGCGCTCATCGGCCTCCGAGGGGTGGCGCGCAATCGTGACGCTGTGGTCGGCGTAGATATTGCGGTCCATGTCGGATAACGCAAGCTGGGCTTTGTAGATAGTGGCTTTGAGTGCCATAGGGATGTACTTCTTTATCTCGGGTCTGGACGGGAACTAACCCTCTATTGGAACAGAGCCCGCAGTGCCGCCGGCGAAACCCCCGTCAAGCGCGGTTTATCGGCGCTGGCTATAGTCACCCGACCATGATCTCCCTCTCCGTCCTCGACCAGTCCGTCGCCGTCACCGGCYGCACGGAAGACGCCTCCATTCGTGAAACCCTGCAACTGGCCCGCCACTGCGAAGCGCTGGGCTACCGCCGCTTCTGGGTCAGCGAGCACCACAGCCATCCCAGCATCGTGGGCTCGGCGCCCGAGGTACTGATGGCCGCGATTGCTGCCACCACCAGCCGCATCCGTGTGGGCAGCGCCGGCGTGATGCTGCCGCACTATGCGGCGCTCAAGGTGGCGGAGCAGTTCCGCGTGCTGGAAGCGATTGCGCCGGGCCGCATCGACCTGGGCGTGGGCCGCGCGCCGGGATCGGACATGCGCACGGCGCGGCTGCTCAGCAGCGACCCGCGCCAGTCGGCCGAGAACTTTCCCATCCAGGTGCGCGAGCTGCAGGCCTGGCTGGCTGG
The DNA here is from genome assembly GCF_056405515.1 of Polaromonas sp. P1_G2. Taxonomy (NCBI): domain Bacteria; kingdom Pseudomonadati; phylum Pseudomonadota; class Betaproteobacteria; order Burkholderiales; family Comamonadaceae; genus Polaromonas; species Polaromonas sp. P1_G2. The sequence continues at coordinate 3,732 of NZ_JBFUBY010000121.1, read as the reverse complement.
TATTGATTTGCCTGAAGGCCACCCGGGCCGCGGCGTGACGGCCAACCCCATGGGGCCGAGCACACCCGAGATGTGGATGCTCGGCAGCTCCGATTACGGCGCACAGCTGGCCGCCCACTACGGCCTGCCTTATGCGTTCGCTTACTTCATCACCGACGGGCAGGGTGCCGAACAGGCGCTGGAGCTCTACCGCGCCAATTACCGCCCCAGCCCGCGCCACCCCACGCAGCAAGCCGTGCTCTGCGTCTGGGCGCTGGCGGCCGACACCGAGGCGGAGGCCTGGCACCATTTTTCGGGCCGCGAGCGCTGGAAGATAGACCGCAACCGCGGCGCGCTGGCGGCCCTGCCTTCGCCCGAAGAGGTGGCGTTGCGGCCCTACACACCGGCCGAGCAGCCAGAGGTCGACAGACTCAGGGCGAATGCGCTGGTCGGCAGCGGCCCGCAGGTCGCCGCCAAATTGCGGGCCTTGGCTAATACACTGGAGGTTGAAGAGCTGGTGGTGATCACCTGGGCGCACGACCCCGCCGCCCGCCGCCGCTCTTACGAACTGCTGGCCCGCGAGTTTTTCTGAGACCCCGGGCGGCGACCCACAATGATTGAGACAAGGAAAGAATCCCATGACAACGCCTTCCGCACGGCCGCTTTTCAGCGCCACCATCGCCGGCAGCCTGCCCAAACCCGCCTGGCTCTCCGAAACCAACAAGCTCTGGCCGCAATGGAAGGCCGAAGGCGATGAACTCAAGCAGGCCAAGGCCGACGCCACCTTGTTGTGGATCAAGGCGCAAGAAGACGCGGGCCTGGACGTGATCGGCGACGGCGAGCAGTCGCGCCAGCATTTTGTGCACGGCTTTCTCGAGCAGATCGAAGGCATCGACTTCGAGCACAAGGTCAAGATGGGCATACGCAACAACCGCTACGACGCCATGGTGCCGCAGGTAGTGGCCGCGCTCAAGCTCAAGGGGCGCGTGCATGCCGCCGAAGCGCGCCTGCTGCGCGCGCACACCGATAAAAAAATCAAGTTCACCCTGCCGGGCCCCATGACCATCGTCGACACCGTGGCCGACCAGTTCTACGGCGACAAGGTCAAGATGGCCATGGCCTTTGCCGAGCTGCTGAACCAGGAAGCGCTGGCCTTGCAGGCCGACGGCGTGGACATCATCCAGTTCGACGAGCCGGCCTTCAACGTCTATATGAAGGAAGCCGCCGATTGGGGCGTGAAGGCGCTGGAGCGCGCTGCGCAGGACCTCACCTGCACGACGGCCGTGCACATTTGCTACGGCTACGGCATCAAGGCCAACACCGACTGGAAGGCCTCGCTGGGCGAGGAGTGGCGGCAGTATGAAACCGTGTTCCCAGCGCTGGCCAAAAGCACCATCCGCCAGGTCAGCCTGGAGTGCTACCACTCGCACGTGCCGCCGCACCTGATGGCGCTGCTTGACGGCAAGGACGTGATGGTCGGCGTCATCGACGTGGCCAGCGACGAGATTGAAACGCCCGAGCAGGTGGCCGACACCATCGGTAAGGCGCTGCAGTACGTGCCCAAGAACCGTTTGCTGCCCTGCACCAACTGCGGCCTGGCGCCCATGGACCGGGAAGTGGCGCTCAAGAAACTGCAGGCTTTGGCGCAGGGCGCTGCGCTGGCACGCGAGCGCTACAAGTAAGCCTTATTCGGCATCGAGCAAGGCCAGGCACAGCCGTTCCATCTGGCGCGCCCATTCAAGGCTTTCTGCCTCGCTGAGACCTATCAGCAAGCCGTAGCGGCGTCCGCCCCAGACCGCCAGGTGCATGGCCTGGATTGCGTCGGCGGAAGGCCGCTTCGGCAGGTCGGTGCAAGCGTCAAAGACCCGCGTCCACGCGGCCAGCAATTCCTCGTGCACGCGCCGGTGGTGCTTGCCCTCGGCAATGCCGGTTTCGAGTGCCAGCATGCCGGCGTCAAACCAGGGCAGCTCGGGCGTGTCGGCGCCACAGGCCAGACGCACCAGCGCGCGCAGCCGCTGCTCCGCGCTGAGCCTGGGCGGGGTGACCGCCTGCTGTTCAATCGCCTGCAGCAGCTGCTCCATGCAGTGCCGTACATAACCCGACAGCAGAGCGGCCTTGTTGGGGAAATAGTCGTACAGCGTGCCGATAGCCACGCCGGTTTCCAGTGCGACCGCCCGTGTGCTCACGCCGTCCCAGCCGTCCCGCCGCCAAATCCGAACAAAGGCGTCGTAAATCGCCTGCACGGTGAACACCGCCCTGGCCTGCGTGGGGCGTTTGAGGGGCTTGGCGGCCGGTGGTTTTCCGAACCCGGCAGGAGGGCGGCGGCTATACATTGGTCATCACTCACCGATCAATTTTCCAAAGAAGGAAAGAAGACGCCATGAACAATCCGGCCCTGCTGACGCGGCTGCTCACGCGCAAAAATGCATTGAATCACACCCGGGTGGACCAGCAACAGCGCCCAGGCGACACCGCGGGCGAGGCCGTCCTGAAAATCCGGCGCGTGGCCGTCACCACCAACAACATCACTTATGCGGCCTTTGGCGATGCCATGCAGTACTGGGATTTTTTCCCGACCGGCGAGGCGGACTGGGGCCATATGCCGGTGTGGGGATTTGCCAACGTGGAAAGCTCCAGCGTGCCGGGTGTAGAGGTGGGTGAGCGCTTTTACGGCTACTTCCCCATCGCCAGCCACTTGCGTGTGCGACCCGAGCGTGTGACCGAGCGCGGCTTTTACGATGGCGCCGCGCACCGCAAAACCCTGACTTCGGCCTACAACCAGTACATGCGCTGCAGCGCCGACGCGGCTTACCGTCCGGAAGATGAAAACTACCAGATGCTGGTGCGCCCGCTGTTCATCACGTCGTTCATGCTGGCGGATTTCCTGCAGGACAACGCATTTTTTGGCGCGGAACAGCTCGTGTTCTCCAGCGCTTCGAGCAAGACCGGCTATGGCACGGCTTTTTGCCTGAGGGCCTTTCCGCAGATCAAGCGGATCGCGCTGACCTCGGCGCGCAACAAGGGCTTTGTCGAAGCCTTGGGCTGTTACGGCGAAGTGGCGAGTTATGAAGAGTTGCCGAAGCTGGACCGCGGCACGCCCACGCTGTATGTGGATTTTTCGGGCGACGAGAGCCTGCGCATTGCCGTGCACACGCATTTCGGCGAATCGCTGGTCTATGACTGCTATGCGGGTTCGGCGCAGAACACGCAGTTCCTGCGGCCGCTGGACATGCCGGGCCCCGAGCCGAGGTTTTACTTCGCGCCGGTGCAGATCCGCAAGCGCAACGCAGACTGGGGCCATGCCGTCGTCAACCAGCGTTTTAACGAAGCGCAGCTGGCGTTTATCCGCCGCGTCAGCGATACGGACCGGCCCTGGATGCAACTGCGCGAGCACCATGGTTTCGAGGCGGCGCAGGCCTTGATTGACGACATGCACGGCGGGCGCATGGACCCGCAGCAAGGGCATGTGGTGGTCCTGGACTGAATGCGCGCGGCTGGTGTACGCTGGCGGCATGAGCAACGATCCCACGCTTCCGCACCACCCGCACGACCACGACCATTCCCATGGCCCCGGGCACACGCATCCCCATGCCGAAGGCCAGGTCGACCCGCCGTGGAAACATGACGGCGTGCGCGTGATCGCGGGCAACCAGCTTGACAGCAACACCGCGCAGACGCCGGGCATGGACAGGCGTGCCGCGATCAACTTCGCCCGGGTAGGCGCGCAAAAACTGTGGGCCGGCACCGTCACCA
>NZ_JBFUBY010000120.1:0-16369 GCF_056405515.1 Polaromonas sp. P1_G2 | reverse complement strand
GTGTTGACCAGGGGATCCTGCGGGTCGCCCAGCACCGTGAACCACGCGGACTGCGCGTGCAGCAGGGAGGCGCCTCCCAGCAAGCCCCAGAAAAAAAGGTTCTGTTTCATGATGACAAGTCTTCGATGTTGTTCACTCCGGGCGCCATGGTGATGAACAGCGCCCGGATGTTTCCGCCGCTTGCAGCACTTGCACAATGTCGCATTCAAACCAGTCTACCCCTCAGCGGCACGGCTTGTCACATCAAAAGACATCCCCCTACGCACGAAATTGAAGCCGGGGCGGCAAGTTGTAGGCGGCAACCCACACCCATGCGCGCCCCCTCCCTGCGCGCCGCGCTTTGGGCCGGGCCTAAGGTGAAGCCATGGAATTTTTCATGACCCTTTCATCACCAGTGAAGGCATGGAAAGTCCCATGGAAAGTCCATATCCCTCCAACCCCTGAAAGGTATTCCCATGAACAAGGACCAGGTCAAAGGCAAGATCAAGGAAGTCGCCGGTGAAGTGCAGGAGCACACCGGCAAGATGGTCGGCAGCACCGAGCAGCAGGCCAAGGGCCACGCCCGTGAATTCGAAGGCAAGGCCCAGAAAGCCGCCGGCGACGTAAAGGAAAACATCAAGGACCTGAACAAGGAAGTGAAAAAAGACCTGGAGCGCGATCCTCTCAAGCCTTGATGAATAGAGGTCCTCCAGGGACCTTCAACTTTCGCGCCTTCGCGCATCTTCAAATCGGCCGGTTTCCACCGGCCGATTTGCCGTGCGCGCCGCAAGGCATTGGCTGACGGGGCCGTAGCGCCTTCGCCGCTGGTACGCCTTCCGGCCGGCGCCCACCATGAGGCCATGCCCCGCAAAATCTCTCGAAAAAACGCCAACGCCCCGGCATCCCTGCCCGACGAACTCACGCACGGCGGCCTGCGCCGGCCCGCCGTCACCATCCAGGGCTATAGCCTGCAGCTGCACGACGGCGAAGGCTTTGCCGGCGACAGCGTCAGCCGCACCGCCTACAGCGAAATGCTGGACGCCTGGCGCAAGCTTTACCGCCGCATCAGCGGGCTGGACCCGCTGGGCCGCAAACCCACGGCGGAGATCGGCAAGAAACGGCTCGACGAGCTGCTCAGGCGCAACGGCAAGGCCGCGGCCATCATCTCCGCCGCCTCGGAAGACTACGCCTGGCAACTGGCCCGCGTGGTGCGGCGCTTCCTGACCCATGCTTCATGGCAGGGCGTGCGGCGCATCGTGGTCGGCGGCGGTTTCCGGCAAAGCCTGGTCGGCGAGCTCGCCATAGACCGCACGGCCGAGCTGCTCTACCAGCGCGGCAGCCGCGTGCACCTGATGACATTGCGCCACCACCCCGACGAAGGCGGCCTCATGGGCTGGGTGCACCTGGCGCCGCCCGAGGTGCTGTCCGGCTACGACGGCTTCCTGGCCGTCGACATAGGCGGCACCAATGTGCGCTGCGGCATCGTGCGGCCGCGCGCGCGCAAGACGCCCGACCTCACCGACGTCAGGGTCAGCGGCCTGCGCAAATGGGGCCACGCCGGCGATGCCGACGCCACCCGCCGCGAAGACCTGGTGCAAGGCATCGCCGCCATGCTCAAAAAGCTCATCAAACAGGCCGAGGGCAAGGGCCTCAAGCTCGCGCCCTTTGTCGGCGTGGCCTGCCCCGGCATGATTGCCGAGGACGGCTCCATCTCTTCAGGTGCGCAAAACCTGCCCGGCAACTGGGAAAGCCCACGCTTCAACCTYGCGCAGCACCTCTGCGAAAGCCTGCCGAAACTCGGCGGCCACGACATGCAGGTGCGGCTGCACAACGACGCGGTGGTGCAGGGCTTGTCGGAGCTACCCTTCATGCAGGGCGTCAAGCGCTGGGCCGTGCTGACCGTGGGCACGGGGCTGGGGAATGCGAGTTTTGTGAATATGGGCGTGCCGGTGGCGGGCAAGAAGCGGCGGGCGGCTAAAAAGCGCTGAGGCCGGTATTACTCCCTCTCCCCATGGGAGAGGGTTGGGGTAAGGGCCAGCGGCGGATCAACAGCCCACGGCTTTATGCACAGGCCGCTAGCCCTCACCCCTGCCCTCTCCCAGAGGGAGAGGGAGCAAGAAGCAGCCCGCGGCCGGTATTACCCCCTCTCCCCCTGGGAGAGGGTTGGGGTGAGGGCCAGCGGCGGATCAATGGCCCACGGCTTTATGCATAGGCCGCTGGCCCTGTCTTGCAGACCGCAGCCCAGGCTGAGCCTGGGCTTCTTCGCGCTGTCCAGATGCGCGCAGGCGCATCTGGAGCCGCAGCGCTCAGCCCCTGCCCTCTCCCAGAGGGAGAGGGAGCAAGAATTACCGAGGCGCGATAGGCGCGCCAACAACCACGCCCGGAAACACCTGCAGTTTTTCTACAGGCACAGGCGTAGGCGGCTGCAACACAACACCGGGGGACGTACCACCCGAATCCCCACCCTGCACGGCCGGCGGCGTGTTTTCAGCCGGCACCTGGATCGTCACGTACTTGATCACCGGCGCGGGCTGCCAGCGCGGCGCGCCGCCTTCCGCGGTTGGGGCCGCACCCGCCATGCCCACGCCCGCCGGCACCACGCCCGGCTGGCCTTCCTGCGGCGGCTCGGCGCCGTTGAGCAGGGCTTCGATGCGCTGCTGTTCCACGTCCGTCACGCCGCCGCCCTGCGGCGCCGGAAAGCGCATCTCCGCATCCACCACCTTGGCCTTGATCGCCTGCTGGAAAAACTCGCCCACGATAGGCAGCGCGCTGCGCGCCCCCTGCCCCCAGCTGTCGCCCATGGTCACGCGGTTGTCGTTAAAGCCCACCCAGGCGCCGGCCACCAGCTGCGGGTGCATCATCACGAACCAGCCGTCGGTGTTGCCTTGCGTCGTGCCGGTCTTGCCGGCGAAGTCGGCGCGCAGGCCGTAGCGGCTGCGTATCGCCGCGCCCGTGCCCTGGTCGATCACGCCGCGCATCACGTCCAGCAGCGTCTGCGCCACCGTGGCCGCCATCACCGTCTCCGGCAGCTTGGGCTGGAACTCTTCCAGCACCTTGCCGTTGCGGTCTTCCACCCGCATGACGATGATGGGCTCGATGTAGCGGCCGTCATTGGCCAGCGTGCCGTAGGCCGAGACCATTTCCTTGAGCGTCACCGGGCTGGTACCCAGCGCCAGCGACGGCACTTCTTCCAGCTTGCTTTGCCGCACGCCCATGGCCTTCGCCAGCTTGGCCACGTGGGCCGGGCCCACCACCTGCATCACCTGCGCCGTGATGGTGTTCTTGGAGAACATCAAACCCTGGCGCAGGCTCATGAACTCGCCGCTGGGCCCACCGCCGTCGGTGGGCCGCCAGAAGGCGCCGTTGCCCAGCGGGATTTCCACCACGCCGTCGATAAACCCGTCGGTCTGCCGCGCGCCGTCCTCAAAGGCCGCCCCGTACACAAAAGGCTTGAAGGTCGAGCCCGGCTGGCGGCGCGCCTGCTGCACGTGGTCGAACTGGTCGTCCGCAAAATCCCGGCTGCCGACCCAGGCCCGCACCTGGCCGTTGCTCGGGTCCATCGCCATGAAGCCGGCCTGCAGCCGCGTCTTGTCGTCCTTCAGCGCCTGCATGAAATCGGCATTGGCCAGCAAAACCTTGAGGGCCAGTTCGTCCGTCTGCCCCGCCGCGCGCGCCGCCTTGTACTCTTGGGTGTCGCGCACAAAGGCCAGGGCCAGCTCGCGCTGCGCGCCGCTTTTGGCCTTCCAGCCCGAATTGAAGCGCCAGTCGCCCGCCACGATTTTCTGCAGCCGGTCGCCCTGCGCCACCAGCGCCTTGTTGGCCATGGCCTGCAGGCGCGAATCGATGGTGGTGTGCACCACCAGGCCGTCGGCATAGATGTTGTAGTCGTTGCGGTCGGCCCACTCGATCAGCCAGCGCCGCAGCTGCTGCGCCAGGTGCGGCATCTCGCCGAACTCCGGGTCCAGCCGCTCGAAGTCGATCTTCAGCGGCTTCTTCTTGAGCGCCGCGACCTTGTCTTCCGGCAGCTTGTGGTGCTTGACCATCTGCATCAGCACGGTGTTGCGGCGCTGCAGCGCGCGCTCCGGGCTGGACACCGGGTTGTAATAACTCGCGCCCTTGAGCATGCCCACCAGCGTGGCGCTTTGCAGCACGTCCAGCTCGCTGGCCGACTTGTCGAAATAGGTGCGCGCCGCCATCTCGATGCCGTAGGCGTTGTACAGGAAGGGCACGGTGTTAAGGTAGCTCTCGAGGATCTCGTCCTTGCTGTAGACCGCCTCTATCTTGAAGGCCGTGATCGCCTCCTTGAGCTTGCGCGTCAGCGTCGCCGAGCGGCCTATCTCCTCGGGGTACATATTGCGCGCCAGCTGCTGCGTGAGCGTCGAGCCGCCCTGCTTGCGGCCGGTGAGCGTCAGCAGCACCGACGACACCGTGCGCCGGAAGTCCATGCCGTGGTGGTCGTAAAAGCGATGGTCCTCGGTCGCGATCAGCGCCGCCACCACATTCGGCGAAATCGCGTCCAGCTTGACCCAGTCGCGGTTGGCGCGCTGGAAGCTCGCCAGCTCCTTGCCGTCCACCGACATCAGCACCGAGGGCTTGGCCGTCTTGGCCTTGAGCAGGTCGCTGATGCTGGGCGTAAACGGGATCAGGATCACGATGTACAGCAGCAAGGTGACCGGGATCGCCGCCAGCCCCAGGCCCACACCACGCCAGGTGGGGTGGCGCAAGGCGGCCAGCCGGCCGGGAATGGTGGCCGCGAATGCGCGGATGCGGGTGGCTAAAGAGCTCATGAATGGGGTCTGGAAGGGGTTCTTCATTACCCGCAAGTCTAATTCGGCGCTGTAAACCCCTTTTGTAGGACGGCGGCGCAGCCAAAATCCCCCGCCGGAAGCCCAAATTCGCCGCCCCGGCCCAGGCCGCCGCCCATCCCAAAACACGGCCAGCGCCTACAAACAGCGCGCCCGCGCCGCCCTAAGCTGGATTTGATAAAGAAGACAGGAGACGACCGCATGAGCTTCATCCCCTATTACCCCCATGTTCAGCCGGACCGCATCAACCTCAATGACCGCTCCGACACCGGCACCTGGACCGAGCGCCTGGGCGTGAGCCCCGAACAGCTGCGCCGCGCCATCGCCGCCGTCGGCGACACGGCCAGCAATGTCGAACGCTACCTCAGGGGTAGCAGCCGCGCCGACAGCGCGCCGGGCCGCGCAAGGCCCTCGGCCTCGGCCACGGCGTCAGACAGGCCCCGCTGAGCCCAGCCCAGGAGACCGCCATGGCACCCCGCTTTGCAGCACCCCGCCCCATGCCCGGCACAGAGCCGGAGCTCATCGAGCTCAAGGACCCCTTCGCCGCCCAGGTCTGGGCCAAAAAATTCAACGTCAGCCCCGAGCAGTTGCGCGAAGCGATTGAGGCCGTCGGCGACAGGGCGGCCGACGTCGAGATGCACCTCAAAGGCAGCCGCAGCACCACCAACGCAGACCGCGTCAAGAAAGCGGGCGGGGCGAGCGGGATGAGCGGGGAAAAGCCCCGTTGATGGCACTGGCCATAAACGCCACAATGCCTGGGCGGTGACCCCTCGCCGCGTGCGGCGCATGCACAAGAAAGCTATGCGCAGGAGGCATTCCCATGCTTGTGCAGCAAAACCACCACCCCACCCGCCGCACCGCCCTCGCGGCCCTGCCCGCCGCCGCCCTGCTGCTGCCCGGCCTGGCCCGCGCACAAACACCAACGCCTACCGCCGCAGCGCGCCTGCAATCCTGGCCCCTCAACACCCGCGCCGCCACCGGCATACACGACATCGCGCCCGCGCCCGACGGCGGCGTCTGGTTTTCGGCCCAGCGCAGCGGCCACCTGGGCTGGTTCGACCCGCGCAGCGGCAAGACTGAATTGATTGCTTTGGGCGGCGGCTCGTCACCCCACGGCGTCATCGCCGGCCCCGACGGCGCGGCCTGGCTCACCGATGGCGGGCAAAACGCCATTGCCCGCGTGGCCTGGCCCTCGCGCCAGGTGAAGGTGTTCCCCCTGCCCGCCGGCACGCCCTATGCCAACCTCAACACCTGCGCCTTCGACGGCGACGGCAACCTGTGGTTCACCGGCCAGAGCGGCTATGTCGGCAAGGTCGACGTGCGCAGCAGCACCGTGACCGTCAAAGACTCCCCCCGCGGCCGCGGCCCCTACGGCATCTGCGCCACCCCCAAGGGCGATATCTGGTGGTGTTCATTGGCCGGCTCCTTCATCGCCCACCTGGACCCCAAGACCGGCGAGTCCCGCATCGTCGAACCACCCACGCCGCGCCAAGGCGCAAGAAGGGTCTGGTCAGACAGCAAGGGCCGCATCTGGGTGTCGGAATGGAGCAGCGGAAATCTCTCAATGCACGACCCGGCACTCGGCACAGGCGCCAATAGCTGGAAAACATACAAAGCCCCAGGCGCCGACCCGCATGTGTACGCGGTCTACGTTGACCACAAAGACACGGTCTGGGCCTCGGAGTGGAGCAACAACGCGATGCTGCGCTTTGACCCCGGCAGCGAGAAATTTGAGGCCATCCCCCTGCCCCGCGCCAATGCCGCGGTGCGGCAGATCCTGGGACGGCCCGGGGAGGTGTGGCTGCCTGAGAGTGGGACGGAGTTTGTGATGGTGATTCGGACAGGGTGAGGGATAAATGCATAGCCTTCAACATTTCGCCGCTTTCGCAACTTTCGCCGTGCTTCTATCGTCAAGGGAACTCGCCTCGCTACGAGAGGCCAACTTACTCCGCTATGCAATTCCTCTTCTTCGCGAATACTCGCGTAAACGCTGGTACCGGGCATCCTGAGCAAGCTTTGGTGCAGCTTTCACAATCTCGTCCAAACATTTCCCCAATTCCTGAGGAGCCCATTGCTGGTCGGCTATCACGATATCCAACAGATGCAGCGCATCAGTCGGGAATTGCGAACACAAACCGGATTTGTACAGCAGGCGCACAACGTAGTTTGGGTGCTCAATTGGTTGGAGCCAATCTTGCATCGCAGCCAAAGCAGCCGGGAACTCAGATCGGGCAGCAATAATCACCCGGGTCAATGATCCGGCGATTCGCGGAGTTGCAAGGCCACGTGATTTTGGCCAAATGTGTTGCCAGAATGGCTGGACACGGTTATTCCAATAGTCCTCTCGCTGATCGGCGGCTCCTTCAAGAGCTTGATAGAGCGCCTGTGCGGATTCCGCCAAACCCTCTTGCGGCAGTGTTCCAATGGCGGACCGGAACTCGTCCACGCTATAGCCTTCTGTCGGTCCCAGCGCCGCGTAAGTCAGGAAGGAGGCGAACTGCTGTCGGTGTTCACCTAAGTCGACGTAATGACTTGCGCTCTCCAGGAACTGCGGCTTGAACGCAATCATCAACGGCTGGTACAAGCGCGGCGACCACAGGAAACCTTCCCATGCAGCTTTTGCTTCGCCAGGATTGTGCCAACTGAACAGGGGCAATAAGTATTGCTCAGCCCACGGTCGGTCGACGCGGAAGATCGCTATCAATCGCGAACTAAGCAGTACCCTGCCGTGACGAAACCGGTCCACCTGCACATCGCACAGTGCAGTAAAAAAAGGCTCGATGTCAGCTGGAAGCCGATCATTGTCATTCGGACTGCGTTTGAACCAAAGGTTGATCAGTGCCTGCGTGACATGCCCGACCGGATGATTGATGGCCTCGGTAACGGATTGGTCCATCGGTTCTCCATTGCGCGTCATCCCGGTACCTGTTTCGAAAGGCACGCCTAGAACGCGGCGGCATAGGTTCAGCAGAATCTCCTCGTGCTGATTAGTTGACTTCGAAACAGTATCAATCCACCACGTCACACCGTGAGCAATCTCCTGGATTACGCTGTCAGGCATTGTCAGCACCAGAGGTGCGGCGTATCGCCAGGACCGCATAACCATTCCTTCTTCGCCCCATGCCTGGAGCGCCTCGCGCCATCGGCCGACTGGCCACATACCACCGCGCGCCAGATCGCATAGCGCGTACAGGCTGTGAAAGAAACGGGTGCGGCAGACATCGCGCCACGTGTCCTCGTAAAACGGTCGCCGTTCGGGCTGTGGCTTCATCAGCCATTGAATCAGCTCGTGCCGTTTTCGAGGCGCGATGTCTACATCTCGGCTTTCCTCGTAGTCCGGATCACCAGTACCACTCATCCAGTGAGAGAACTCATCACTCTCATTGTTCGCCAACTGCCACTTCGAGTATGCATTGGATATATCCACCAAGCGAGCTGTTGCAAGTGCCCCTAGCGTGAGATTCGAGGCTTTCAATTTTGCGAGATGCAGCCAGACTGAATGAGCTACTAAGTCTTGCCATCGATCCGGTTCCAGATCATTCTTGTACATATTGCGCGGAGGGCCGGCCAAGATGGCGGACTCCAGACGTTCCTGGTTGACTCCTTCCAGCTTGTTCCCTTTCAGAACCAATAGTCTGAACACTTCTCGCTGGGTATCTGTCGACCATAGCCACCAAGCGTCATCAGCCAACAGCCAATTCACCCACTGTTCGGTTGCGATGCAATTCTCTTGGCTGGCAGCAAAAAGGGCCAATCGTTTGAAAGTGGGATATGGCAGATCAAACCACGTCAGGGCAATCTGCTTAGCGCGGGCGCTGTCATCGCTGTGAACCGCCAGCCACGCATCGCGCAGCAACTCGATCAGGGCCACCCAGTCGTGGAATCCTCGGTTCTGCCAATGTGGACTAATAGAAGGAAGGTCCCAGTAAGATCGGTCACTGCGGTTATCGGCCTCACCCAACTCGTGCAACAGGTCCAGCGCATCATGCAGAAGTTGCTGAAAATCCTCGAGCAGCTGCGGCAAGACAGACGTCCAGTCTTTGTCGGAAACGTCGAGCAGAGACGAGAGCACATGATCGGCAGCTAGTACCAAGTCCCAGTCCACCAGCTGCTTGATTCGCGTGGGTTCGTCTGTACTCTCTTTCTCATCGCTCCACCGAAATGGCTTTTTCAGTGACACTTGGGGCGCGAGAATTTCGCGTAACTCAAACCGTAGCGTGGTAGTCAGTCCCTCTCGCTTCAGCCGGCTTTTCCAGCGATAGAGATCGGAATGGTGCCACGGCGACTTCACTCGCCCGCTGAGCAGCAAACGCCAGAGGGTACGCATCAACAAGCTGGGGATAGACTGGGCCGCGTGCGAGCGGATTTCGTCCAGCTCTGCGGTCTTTCCTTCGTGCTCCAACGAGGTAATGCGGTCCAGTTCGTGCTCAATCAACCATGACAGGCGGTCATGCAACTGGCCGCCACGTTGCGCGATCCAAATGACCAACCTCGGGTCACCCAAGTGGCGTACCAACCACCGAGCTAGCTGAAACATTACGTCATCCCACTGACTGCCGGTGATACTACCGAAGACCAGCGACATCGACGGTGAGCGATCATAGGGTGCAGGCCGTCGAATCAGGCTGAAGCGCAACTCGGTGTCCACCCTGTCGCGCGACGGTACACCAAAACGGGCCAGATCGCTTTGCTGAAAACGCTCTATCGAGAAAGCCTCCAGCAGCCAGTCCAGCGGCGGGACAGGGTTGAATTCCGCAAATCCTTTGGCAGGTAGTCCCGACTTGTCTGACAAAGCCCACAACATTCGGCCGACGAAGTCATCTTGTTGAGTGCTTGCCGAGGGCCGTGCCAACGCATGGCTCACGACAATGCGCTCTTTGCCCAATACTCCGTCGCGGTAAGTTTCTGCCCAAGCCTGCAGGGTCTTGTGCAGCGCCGAATGGTCGTGACTGCCGGCGGGAACTTCGTACAGGATCGGGGTAACGCCCTTGGCTTCCCACTCGATAGCCTTGCGGTGTTCCTGCCCTGACTCATAGTCACCCAGCGCCCAGGCTTGTGGTGTGACTTCGCCCAGCATCCGGTCTGCGGCCAGCGCATCCATCATGTACCGTAGCACAGGATCATTGATGCTGTAACCGACGAAGCAGACCACGTAATTGCGAAATAGCTCGCTGACAAAGCGTGCGGCCCAGCGCTCGGTCAGATAGGCCAGACCAAAATCACCACTGGTGAYGACCAACCGGTTCAGGGCAGTGTCGTCCGCTTTGCCGGACAGCAGGCCGTGCAAGTACACCACCCCGTCCCAGCGGCTGTTCTTTGGTATCGGCAGCATCGGTGCGCCATATGCTTGGAACGCTTGGCCTGTGCGTTTGGCCGCCATGTGGAATACACGGACAAAGTTGGTGGTTACCAGACGCAGCGCATCTCCACGGCTGCGGCGCGCCAACTGGAGCAGTGCCTCATGGGTAGTGGTTGAACCCTTGCGACGCAATTTGGGTTTGAGTGTCTGAGCGRGAGCGCGACGCACTGCAAGGCGCTGCCCCGGCAGGCGTCGCTCCAGCAGGTCGAGTGCCGCGTCAAACTGTCCGCGATCTAAGGCTTCGCGTTCAATTTCCGTGGGTGTCGTGCCGTTCAGCCGGTAGATATCTTCGACCAACCCCTTGAAGCCGGGCAAGCCTGCGGGATAGGAAATTCCAGCACCACAGAAAAACACCACGCGGCCCTCCTCGTGCGCCTGCAAAAGCGCATCTGGAATGTCGGGACCACTGGTGATGAACTGCACAGGTTGCCTCTTTTTTTGAACTATCGGCCGTTTTACTTAGCTGGGACGCTGGACTTGCATCCCACAGCAAACCAACTGCATAGACGATTCGGAGAATCTATCTTTGACTTTACAAGCGAGGTTGACACAATCATCTCGTTAGGTACCACTGAAACTTTTCGATCTACGGCAACAAGCACCGCACTTGTGGAGAAGCGACGAAGTCCCAAGAGTTCATGAGATTCAGTGCCATCTTCTGTTTTCAGAACAACGGTCCAATTCGGAGAATTCTGCTCGAGTACGGCTCGCCCCTGCCCATAACCCAGAAGGCCAACCCAGATGCCCAGCAGAGGAAGAATCAGAAAAAGACGACGGCCAGTTTGACTAAACGCAGCCCCTAGTCGCTCATGTCGAACAACCCATGACGCCAGAGTTCCCCATGCGACCAGAGCTCCCACATAAAGTGCGCGACTTGAGTTTGTGAGAAAAAAGTCGGTGATCAAAGAAATTACAACGACAGCCCCAAAGAGATAGGCCGGGCTCTTGCGGAACCAACGAGTGAAGCGGGGGTGAGGAGAAAGACGAATGAGTTCCTCTTCAGATTGCCCTCCCTCTAAGCGTCGAGCAGCCATTTCATATAGGGCAAATATCAATGCATAAACTACAGCCTTCGGAGTCCAAACTAGAGCACTTCTGACATGATCGGACAGATTGGTAGGTACATCTTCAAACGCGAGTCCGAGCGAATAGAGATAACTAAAATCAAATGCTGTAGACAAGAGCAACAGAAGCGCGGTCGCGACTCCAAGCGACTTGGTGAGGTTATCCAGTAAAGGCGATGCGGCGAAGGATGTAGGTGTGTCGTGAGTCATCTATCGTTCTGGTCTGAGCGGTTTTATAGCTGCTTCAAGCTGAATTTATTTCTCTGCACGGCGTACTTAATAATTCTCAGCTTTCCCCTTTCCAAGCAGGGGGTAGTCTGCAGTAGACGAATTCGCTGCACAACCTTCGATCGGAGGAGATGATGTTGTTTCGACAATCAGAAGAATTGAATCGTCGGTTGGTCTATCAGCGCATCACCGATGCATAGGAGTACCGGTCCAACCCTCTAGCCTTAGGTCATACGCTCGCCGCGCCAGGGACTGGCCCAGGAACAGGAAAGACGCGAACAGTGAGACGGCCGTGCCGCGCGCTTCGGGCGCCATCTGGGTGGCGTTGGCCTGCATGACGTTGTGGAACATGAAAAAACCAAAACCACCGACCAGGCTGGCCGGGATGGCCGGGCCCCAGTGCKGGATGTAGGCAATCGCCAGTGCGCTGATGCCGAGCAGCGCGCCACCCAATAACACCAGGCCGTGCTGGCCCAGGCGGGGGATCAGCGCGCGGCCTGCGGCCATGTAGCCGACGCCGCCCAGGCCGAAGAGCGCGACGATGGCGCCTGAGACCGAGAGCGACAAACCGAGTGCATGGTGCAGATGCGAGGCCCACATGGCCAGCACCCCAAAGCCCATGGCGCCTTCGATCACGGCCAGCAGCAAAATGGTGCGCGACCAGGGGCGGCTGGCGATCAGCAAAGCCTGTTTGATGAAATGCGGGCGTGCCACGGGCGCTTGCGATGTTGGCATTGCCTCTGCGACGGGCTGCGCTTTTTGCTGCCGGCGCAGATCGCCCCACAGCAGCGAGCCCACAGTGCCAAACAGCAGCACCAGGAAGGCAAACGCCCAGCGCCAGCCGAGCGCGTCGGTCAGCAGCCCGCCCAGCAACTGGCCGCAGACAATGCCCAGCGTGCTGCCCAGCCCCGTGCGTGTGAGCATCTCCTGCAGCTCATGGGGCGGCACGGCGTCGCCGACCCAGGCCATGGCGAGCGGGATCAGCGCGGCAGCCCCCAGGGCCATCATGATGCGGGCCAGCAGCAGCACGTCGAGGCTGGTGGCGAACACGGCCACGAGGCTGCCGACGCTGCAGCCCAGTGCTGCAAAGGTGACGATGCGGAACTTGCCCAGCCTGTCGCCCAGCGGCCCATAAAACAGTTGCGAGATGCCGTAGGTGACGGCAAACACCGAGACGACCTGCGCGGCCTGCGCGAGACTGACGGCGAAGACGCGCGAGAGCTCGGGCAGCATGGCGTCGCAAATGCGCTGGGCCACCATGCTGGAGAAGGTGGCACACGAGAGCAGCAGGATGGAGCGGCGGGTGGCGGGAGAGAGGGACGAACCAGGCAGAGTGGAAGAGCGGGTGGCGCCAGGCGCAGCGGCTGAAGTCATGAAGTGAGGGGCCCGAATCAAGGTAGCGGGCGACAGGCCCACGCTCTGATGGATTGTAGGCAGTGCAGGCAATTCACGTAGCCCACTCACAAAACCCTGCCGGCATCGTTGCGCAGCGCCTGTGCAAAATGGCGGATTGACGATTCCAGGAGACACCCCATGCCCGCCACGCCCACCACACCCACTTCAACCGAAAACTGCCGCATCAATTACCTGGAGCTCAACGTCAGCGACATAGACAAAGCCAAGGCCTTTTACGGCAAGGCCTTTGGCTGGACCTTTACCGACTACGGCCCGCAGTACACCGAGTTCTCTGACGGCGGGATGAAGGGCGGCTTCACGACGCAGGCGGCGCCCTCGCCTGCCGGCGGCCCGCTGGTGGTCTTGTATGCGAACAAACTCGAAGCCGCGCGTGACAGCGTGCTGGCAGCCGGGGGGCGCATCAAGCGCGAGATTTTTCCGTTTCCGGGCGGGCGGCGCTTTCATTTCCAGGACGCGGACGGCTATGAGCTGGCGGTCTGGTCGCACAAATGAACATAGGCGATACACCCGCACCGGAGGCCGTGGCGGCCGGGCGCTTCAGCTTCCGGCCTCTGCAAACGACCGACCTGCCCCTGCTGCACAGCTGGCTGTCGCGCCCGCACTGGACCGAGTGGTGGGGGCCGGCGCCTACGCTCGCTGAGGTGCAGGCCGACTATGGAGCCTGGATCAATGACCCGGCCCAGGTGCAGCCGCATATCGCGCTGCTGGACGGTGAGCCCTTCGGCTACATCCAGTCTTACGTGGCCATGGGTTCGGGCGGCGGCTGGTGGGAAGCGGAGACCGACCCGGGCGTGCGCGGCATAGACCAGTCGATTGCCGACGCGGCGCAACTGGGCAAGGGCCTGGGCACGGCGATGGTGAAGGCCTGGGTGGAGAGGCTGTTTGCCGACCCGCAGGTCACCCGCATCCAGACCGACCCGGACCCGCGCAATGCGCGCGCGATCCGCTGTTATGAAAAAGCCGGGTTTCGCGCGGTGGGCGAGGTGTTGACGCCGGATGGGATGGCGTTGTTGATGGTGTGTGAACGCACATAAGCCACGATCACACGCTGGTTCTGCCGTGCCGCTGGCATTCCACGGCAGGGCCTCAACCGCCCGCCGGCACCGCAAGCAGAGACCGCGGACTTTTCACAAAATCTGCGGGATAAACCGCTCTAGTCAGCCCAAAAGCTTGTGCGCCATCTACCCGCAGCCTGGCAACGCGGCTCGCCGGTCCTGAAAATAATTTGCCGGCATCCTTTAAACAGAGGAGGACACCCGCCGGGGTGAGGAATAGACTTCGAAAAAAAATCCACCCGGCAAAGAGGGCAATGACCGCAAAGCGCGGTTAAAAAAGGAGAGGGTATGAGGATGAACGCGTTAACCCCTATCGGCCTCGCGCAGCTTGCGCTGTGCGCCGCCTTTTTGGTGCCGCAGTCGGCGAAGGCGCAGTCGCTGTGCCCCCCATCCTGGCCGGCCGCCTTTACCGCAAAGGCCAACGCGATCCTGGAACTTCTGGCCAATAGCACCTATAAAAGAAATCAACCCGTCGCCCTGGCCAATTGTGTTCGCGACGCCGCGATGCAGACGGATGTCGAGGACGCGCGTGCCGCGGACCCGGAAAACCTCTCTCGAGTCCTGAAGCAGGTGGCCGATTTTCAGCACAAGACATCCGCCACCCTCAAGGCCTCGGGTGACTCGGATGCGGCCGCATACTGGTTAAAACAGGAGGCCGAGTTTCGCGCCTGGTACCTGGACGAACTGGCGAGCCCGGTGGGTCCTCCGCTACCTCCCGGCCGGCTACGCGACACCTACCTTGAAGGTGTTCATTCCTTGATGGATGGCTATGAAATCGTCAATACCGCGGAGCCGGTGGTGCGTTGGATGGAAAAGGCGCCACCTGAAATCTATTACCCGGCAACCTACGGGATCTGGATACGGGCGGTTGCCAGCTGCTCGAGCTGGAGCTTCAAGGATGCCGCCAATGCAACGGATGCCGCCCTGAGAACCAGCCTTTGCAGCGCGGCCTGCAGATCCATGGCAAGCAGTGCACGCGAAGCCATCGATCATTTTGCCGGTCGCGCGGCCCCCGAAGCCCTTGGGAAATCCCGAAGCCTGCTTGATCGCACACGCCAGGCCCTTAAATCCTGCGGAGGCGGCAGATGAAGCGCCTGATCACCCCCGTGCTGATCAGCCTTGCCTTGCTGCCCGCGCTGCTGGCACTGCCGGTCGGGGCAGCAGCGGCCGGCGCCGCCTCGATGGCAACGCTGTCGATCGATGCAGATAAGACCGCGGTTTTTGGGCAGCCCTTGCCTCTGATTCTGGTGATTCGCAACAATGCTGCCGCGAAAGGCAGCGGCATCACACCGCAGAGCATCAAGGTCATCCCCATAGGCCGTCTGGCCGACGTTTACGAGGATCTGGATATTTCGGACAGCGCTACGGGCTTCACGGCCATTCTGCCGGGCGAAACCTTGCAATTGCGCAAACAGCTAGCGCTCAAGAAGGACCAACGCTGGCAGCGCTACTTCCATACGACGCAGGCCTATGAGGTGATGGTGGAAGCTACCTGGGCCGACAACTCCCAGGCGGCCACGCGCCAGCCTGTCACCATGCTGTCCTCGCCAGCGGCGGTGATATGCGGTGGCATCCTGGGGGCTTTGCTGCTAACGCTTTTCACCGGCCTTTATCCACTGTTACGCTCCAGGCCAAAAAACATCGAAGAAACAACGGCTGACTTGATTTGGAGCATGTTCGCCTCCAGCCTGATGGGCGCCATACTGGCCATGCTGATCATTGCGATTACGCGCGGGACCTCTTCGATTACCTTACCGGTGGTAATCAAGGTCGAGGACTTTGTAGGCGGCTTGATGGTGGGCATGTTCAGCCATGTGCTGGCCCCGTGGCTGGCGGAAAAACTGAGCATCCCCGGCGCGCTTTCCACATCAACCTCTGTATCGTCATCAGCAGGCTCCACGAATGCTGYGCCCCATGATACCGAGGACGGGTGCGATGCCACCATCAGCGAGCCCACACCCGACGAAGAACTACCGGCATCCAGAGGAGGCGTCGCCTGATATGGCCTACAAACTCACATGGCTTGCCGACACATTGCTGAATGCGGGACTCAAGGTCGCCGAGGTTCCGGGCTGGCAAAACCGCGGCCGCGCGGAAATGGGGGATGTGCTGGGTATTCTTTGCCACCACACGGCTGGCCCCAAGAATGGGAACATGCCTTCACTGAGGACATTGATTGAAGGCCGAAGCGATTTGCAAGGACCCTTGTCGCAACTGGGGCTGGGCCGCGACGGTACCTATTACGTGATTGCCGCGGGCCGCTGCAACCATGCCGGCTCCGGCTCCTGGCAGGGCCTTACGGAGGGCAATTCCAACTTCATCGGCATCGAGGCCGAGAACACCGGGCTGAGAACGGACCCCTGGCCGGATGTGCAGATGGATGCCTACCGCAGGGGCGCGGCAGCCATCCTGAAGCACGTCGGGAGGCCGGCAACCATGTGCGCGGGCCACAAGGAATATGCC
>NZ_JBFUBY010000119.1:0-11826 GCF_056405515.1 Polaromonas sp. P1_G2 | reverse complement strand
GCGTGAGGAAGCGCACATAGGCCTGGGTGGTCGAGATTTCGCGGCCTTCGGCCGTGGGCTCGATCACCGACTTGAAGGTCTCCAGCGCGGGCACGGTGAACTGCTCGTCGGCCTTGACGCGGCGGTGCGGCAGGTAGCCGCCCAGGGCCTTGCGGCGCTCGTGCAGGTAGCGCATCTCGGGCGTGTCTTCGGCCGGCTTGTAGAAGGGGATGTCGGCCAGCTGGCTGTCGGGAATCGGGATGTTGAAGCGGTCGCGGAAGGCCTTGATGTCTTCGTCGGCCAGTTTTTTGGTCTGGTGGACGTTGTTCTTGCCTTCGCCGATCTTGCCCATGCCGAAGCCCTTGACGGTCTTGATCAGCAGGACGGTGGGCTGGCCCTTGTGGTTGACGGCCTTGTGGAAGGCCGCATAGACCTTTTGCGAATCGTGGCCGCCGCGGCGCAGGTTGAAGATGTCCTCGTCGCTCATCTTGGCGACCATCTCGAGCGTGCGCGGGTCCTGGCCGAAGAAATGCTTGCGCACGTAGGCACCGTCATTGGCCTTCATGGCCTGGTAGTCGCCGTCCAGCGTGTCCATCATGACCTTCTTGAGCGCGCCATCCTTGTCGCGGGCCAGCAATGGGTCCCAGTTGCTGCCCCAGAGCAGCTTGATGACGTTCCAGCCGGCGCCGCGGAACTCGCCTTCGAGTTCCTGGATGATCTTGCCGTTGCCGCGCACCGGGCCGTCCAGGCGTTGCAGGTTGCAGTTGATGACGAAGACCAGGTTGTCGAGCTTTTCGCGCGCGGCCAGGCCGATGGCGCCCATGGATTCGACTTCGTCCATCTCGCCGTCGCCGAGGAAGGCCCAGACCTTGCGGTTTTCGGTGTTGGCGATGCCGCGGGCATGCAGGTACTTGAGGAAACGCGCCTGGTAGATCGCCATCAGCGGGCCCAGGCCCATGGAGACGGTGGGAAACTGCCAGAACTCGGGCATCAGCTTGGGATGCGGGTAGCTGGACAGGCCCTTGCCGTCGACTTCCTGGCGGAAGTTGAGCAATTGCTCTTCGGTCAGGCGGCCTTCGAGGTAGGCGCGGGCATAGACGCCGGGCGACACGTGGCCCTGGATGTAGAGGCAGTCGCCGCCGTGCTCTTTACCCGGTTCAGCGCTCTCGGCGTGCCAGAAGTGGTTGAAGCCGGCGCCGAACAGGCTGGCCAGCGAGGCGAAGGAGCCGATGTGGCCGCCCAGGTCGCCGCCGTCGGCGGGATGCAGGCGGTTGGCCTTGACCACCATGGCCATGGCGTTCCAGCGCATGTAGGCGCGCAGGCGTTCCTCGATCTCGAGGTTGCCGGGCGAACGCTCTTCCTGGTCGGTCTCAATGGTGTTGACGTAGCCGGTGTTGGCCGAGAAAGGCATGTCGATGCTCTTCTGGCGGGCATGCTCCAGCAGTTGCTCGAGCAGGAAATGGGCGCGCTCCGGACCTTCGCTTTCGATCACGGCGGACAGGGCGTCCATCCATTCGCGGGTTTCCTGGCTGTCTTTGTCCAGCGCGTCGTTGGCGGCGGCGCGCAAGTTGTCGCCGGCTTGGGTGGGATTGGCAGCCATTTTTTGTCTCCTGAGTAGCCTGGTAGAGCTTTGTTAACCTGCGATACGGCCTCTTGTTGAGCCGTACACAGAGCCTGTTCCAACTTGGGTCTAAGCGTGTTGTAAACGCAAATTAGATTCAAGTCTCTAGTTTCCCACAATATTCGCACAATTTCAAATAGTGCTTACTCGTTTCATATTAAGAAATTTAAAAGTAAGCATACGTCGCATTGAGGGTGATTCGCTTCACCTTAAACGATCAGGGTCAACCCAGCTACGCCGAGGGCATCTCCCTTAAACTGCACCCTTCCTCTTATGACCCAGCAAGCCCCCGCCCCCGCCGACATCGCGGCCAATCCCGCTCCCCTGGCCCTGTGGCGCCACTGGTGGCGCCGGCAGTCGCCGTCGCGCCAGGACCGTTTCATCACGCTGGGCCCGCTGCTGGCCGTCGTGCTTTTCCTGGCGGCCGTGATCGCCGCTTTCGGCTACCTGCGCATCGAGGAAATCGACCGTGAGCAGCAAGCCGTCAAGCGAGACGTGGAATATGCCCAGCAGCGCCTGCGCCTGCGCCTGCTGGAGCGGCAGGAGCAGCTCATGCGCATAGGCCGCGACGTCTCGAACAAGGAAATCGACACCGAGGAGTTCATCACCCAGGCCGAATCGCTGGTCAACCAGTACCCCGAGCTGATGGCGGTGACCTGGGTGGACAGCAAACGGCGCATCAAGGTCGCCTACGTATCGCCCAGTGCCAACGCCAGCCAGCTGCGCGGCGCGGGCGAACAGCTCAAGGTAGGCGAGACCGACGGCACTTATGACCTCGCCAGGGACCTGCGCCAGCCGGTGTATTCACGCCCGCTGGCGGCCAAGGAAGCCAGCGGCTACAACGCGCCCACCCTGCAGCTGCAAGTGCCGCTGGACGACCAGGGGAAGTTCGCCGGCGTCATCATGGGCGAGTACTCCATCGACGGCCTGCTGCGTTTTGGCGTGCCGACCGAGGTCACGGCCAAATATGCGGTAACCCTGATCGACGACAAGAACCAGGTGCTGGCGGGCAACCTGCCGCCACCGCGCAATCCCGCGGCCCGGCTGCTGCCCTGGTCAGACGGCGCGGCCGAATACGAGATACCGGTCTCACCGGTGGGCAACGGCCTGCTGATACGCGCCGAGGGCTACCGCACCTCGCTGGGTGTGGTGGGCAGCGGCTTCTTCTGGCTGGTCAGCGCCCTGAGCGCGCTCACGGTGTGGATGCTGCTGGGCACCTGGCGCCACACGCGCCGCCGCGTGCAGGCCCAGCAGGCGTTGATCTCAGAGACCAACTTCCGCCGCGCCATGGAAAACTCCATGCTGACCGGCATGCGCGCGCTGGACCTGCAGGGCCGCATCACCTACGTCAACCCGGCTTTCTGCCAGATGACGGGCCTGACCGAAGGCGACCTGGTGGGCCGCACGCCGCCGTTTCCGCACTGGCCGGAAGGCGAGATCGACACCCTGATGCAGCGGCTGGACGACGAGCTGCACGGCCGCACGCCGCCGGGCGGCTTCGAGGTTCGCGTCAAGCGCAAGAACGGCCAGATTTTCGACGCCCGCATGTATGTGTCGCCGCTGATAGACCCGCGCGGACAGCAGACCGGCTGGATGACCTCAATGACGGACATCACCGAGCCCAAGCGCATCCGCGAGGAACTGACCGCCTCCTATGAGCGCTTCACCACGGTACTGGAGGGGCTGGACGCGGCCGTCTCCGTGGCGCCGCTGGGCAGCGAGGAACTGCTGTTCGCCAACAAGCTGTACCGCTCCTGGTTCGGCGGCGAAGTGTCGGGCCACCTGAACCTGATTGCGCAGGCCGGGGTACCCAGTGCCGTGCCCACCGACGACACGCTGGACGCGGTCGACGGCCTGGCCGGCTTTCCGACCGATACGCTGACGGCGGCGCAAACGGAGAATGCCGAGATCTTTGTGCCCGAACTCAGCAAATGGCTGGAAGTGCGTTCGCGCTATCTGACCTGGGTGGACGGCCGGCTGGCGCAGATGGTGATCGCCACCGACATCACGCCGCGGCGCCATGCCGAGGAGCAGGCCGCCCAGCAGAACGAACGCGCACAGACCGCCAGCCGCCTGATCACCATGGGCGAGATGGCCTCCAGCGTGGCGCACGAGCTGAACCAGCCGCTCACGGCCATCAACAATTACTGTAACGGCATGGTGTCGCGCATCAAGGGCAAACAGATCAGCAACGAGGACCTGCTGATAGCGCTGGACAAGACCGCCAAGCAGGCGCACCGCGCCGGGCAGATCATCCAGCGCATACGCTCCTTCRTCAAACGCAGCGAGCCCAACCGCACGGCGGCCGACGTGGCCACCATGGTCAGCAACGCCATGGAGCTGGCCGACATCGAACTGCGCCGCCACCACGTGCGCCTGAGCCACTACATCGCGGCCCGCCTGCCCGAAATCATGGTGGACCCCATCCTGATCGAGCAGGTGCTGATCAACCTGATGAAAAACGCGGCCGAATCCATAGAGCAGGCACACCTGCCGACGGCGCGCCGCAGCGTCGAGCTGCGGGTGGTGCCCAAGCAGATTGAAGACCAGGCCGTGGTGGAGTTTTCGGTGCTCGACACCGGGCGCGGCCTGTCGCCCGAGGTCATGGGCCGGCTCTATGAAGCCTTCTACTCCACCAAGGCGGAGGGCATGGGCATAGGCCTGAAGCTGTGCCGCAGCATCGTCGAGTCCCACCAGGGAAGAATGGAGGCCGAGAACCTCTACAATGGGGACGAAGTGGTGGGGTGCCGGTTTACCTTCTGGATCCCTGTGACACCCCTGCTCTTGCCGACGGCGCCAGCCGGCGACAACACGGCAGCCAGGAACGCAGGCGTTCACTGAAAACCCTTCAAGAACCGTCTCTTGAGAAGTTCACGAAAGAAAGTTTGGCATGAGCTTGATTCCCAAAAAAGGTACCGTCTACGTCGTTGATGATGACGAGGGCGTGCGCGACTCGCTGCAGTGGCTGCTCGAAGGCAAGGACTACCGCGTCCGCTGCTACGACTCCGCCGAAACTTTCCTCTCCCGCTACGACCCGCGCGAAGTGGCCTGCCTGATCGTCGACATCCGCATGGGCGGCATGACGGGCCTGGAGCTGCAAGACCGCCTGGTCGAGCGCAAGTCGCCGCTGCCCATCGTGTTCATCACCGGCCACGGCGACGTGCCCATGGCGGTCAACACCATGAAAAAAGGCGCGATGGACTTCATCCAGAAGCCTTTCCAGGAAGAAGCCCTGGTCAATCTGGTCGAGCGCATGCTGGAGCAGGCCAAGGAGGCCTTCAGCGAATTCCAGCAGTCCGCCAGCCGCGACGCCCTGCTGGCCAAGCTCACCTCGCGCGAAGCCCAGGTGCTCGAGCGCATCGTGGCGGGACGCCTCAACAAGCAGATCGCCGACGACCTGGGCATCAGCATCAAGACGGTGGAAGCCCACCGTGCCAACATCATGGAAAAGCTCAACGCCAACACCGTGGCCGACCTGCTCAAAATCGCCCTGGGGTCCAACGCGCCCAAGGCCTGATTCCCTCTTTCGCTATCCCTTGATAGCTTTAACGCCCGTATTGATTGGACCAACGGGCGTTTTTACTTTGAGAAGCCGATTCAAATGACCGCCCAGCTGATTGACGGAAACGCCCTCTCCAAACAATTGCGCGCTGACGTCGCCCGGCGGGCCGCCGCCCTGCGCGCACGCGGCGTCACGCCCGGCCTGGCCGTGGTGCTGGTGGGCGAAAACCCGGCCAGCCAGGTCTATGTGCGCAACAAGGTCAAAGCCTGCGAAGACAACGGCCTGCATTCTGTGCTCGAAAAATACCCCGACACCCTCAGCGAAGCCGATCTGCTGGCGCGCGTGGACGCGCTCAATAATGACCCGTCCATCCACGGCATCCTGGTGCAGCTGCCGCTGCCGGCCCACATCGACGCGCACAAGGTCATCGAGGCCATCTCGYCGGCCAAGGACGTGGACGGTTTTCACGTCGCCAGCGCCGGCGCGCTCATGGTCGGCCAGCCGGGCTTCTGGCCCTGCACGCCTTACGGCTGCATGAAGATGCTGGAAAGCATCCACTACGACCTCAAGGGCAAGCATGCGATGGTGATTGGCCGCAGCAACATCGTCGGCAAGCCCATGGCACTGATGCTGCTGCAAAAAAATGCCACCGTCACGATTTGCCACAGCGCGACCAAAGACCTCAAGGCCATGACGCTGCAGGCCGACGTGATCGTGGCCGCCGTCGGCAAACGCAATGTGCTGACGGCCGACATGGTCAAGCCGGGCGCGGTCGTGATCGACGTGGGCATGAACCGCAACGACGAAGGCAAGCTCTGCGGCGACGTGGATTTTGAGGGCGTGAAGGAAGTCGCGGGCTACATCACGCCGGTGCCCGGCGGTGTCGGCCCCATGACCATCACCATGCTGCTGGTCAATACGCTCGAAGCCGCGGAACGCTGCTGAACGCTTTTCAGCCCGCGGCGGGCGGCGACTGAGCAGGTGGCGATGCTGGCACCAGGCGCCAAAGCGCCAAGCCGGCGCACAGCCATTGCACGACATACAAGGCCGTGCCCAGGCCATGCCAGAGCTTGAGATTGCCGCCTTCGGCGCGCGCACTGACGATGCGCGGCGCGATGCCAAACTCCACAACCAAAGCCAGCAACAGGCCGGCGACGACGAATTTCATCGCGGCCTGCGCTTGCCGCGCGAGGGTTGCGTCGTCCTTCTTATTGAGCACCACGAGTAGCAGCATGGCGCAGCCGGCACTGACCCAGGTTTGGGCGGTGAAAAGCTTGGCGGCCATGGCGCCTGCCACGGCGGGCGTGCCCAGGTTGGCGAACAGCATAGGGACTACGACGAAACCCAACGCTGTCAGGCTGCCCCACCAGAGGGCTGCCACCATCACATTGAAGCGCTGCTTCATCAAATTCAGTTTAGATGTACATCACCGCGATGATTTCATAGCGCTTGATGCCGCCCGGCGCCTGGACTTCGGCGGTATCGCCCTCGTCCTTGCCGATCAGGGCGCGCGCGATCGGCGAGCTGATGTTGACCCGGCCCTGCTTGATGTCGGCCTCGTCTTCGCCGACGATCTGGTAGGTCACCTTGTCGCCGGTGTCTTCGTCTTCCAGTTCGATGGTCGAGCCGAACACCACCTTGCCGCCGGCGTCCAGTTCGGACGGGTCGATGATCTGCGCGGCGGAAAGTTTGCCCTCGATTTCCTGGATGCGGCCTTCGATGAAACCCTGGCGGTCCTTGGCGGCGTCGTATTCGGCGTTTTCGCTCAGATCGCCCTGGGCGCGCGCTTCAGAAATCGAATTGATGACCCAGGGGCGGTCAACGGTCTTGAGCTGGTGCAGCTCGGCCTTGAGGCTTTCCGCGCCGCGCTTGGTGATGGGAATGGTGGCCATGTTTTTTGCTCCTGCAAAAGCGAAACCGCCACCAGTCACCTGGCGGCGGCGCTTGAATCCAAAATTTCAACGAAACAAGTTTAATGCAAATCGGGCCCGGCTCAAGCTGGGAATAGCCCTGGAAAAGCCCGGGAAAAACCCGGGCTACCCAGGCCGTCAGGCCAGCTGCGCGTGCAGCTCCTGCACGGAATACACCGGGAGGTTGTCCAGGTATTTCATGCCCTCCACGGCCGCTTCGGCGCCGGCAATGGTGGTGTAGGTCGTCACGCGGGCCAGCAGCGCCGAGGTCCGTATCTGGCGCGAATCGGTGATCGCGTTGCGCCGCTCTTCGACGGTGTTGATGACCAAGGCGATTTCGTTGTTCTTGATCATGTCCACCACGTGCGGCCGGCCTTCGGTGACCTTGTTGACCACGGTGCAGGCAATGCCCGCCGCCTGGATGGCCGCCGCCGTTCCCTTGGTCGCGACCAGCTCGAACTTCTGCGCGGCCAGCGCGCGCGCCACTTCCACGGCGCGCGGCTTGTCGTTGTTCTTGACGGTCAGGAAAACCTTGCCGGAGGTTGGCAGCTTGGTTCCCGCGCCCAGTTGGGATTTCACGAAGGCTTCGCCGAAGGTCTTGCCCACGCCCATGACTTCGCCGGTCGACTTCATCTCGGGGCCGAGAATCGTGTCCACGCCGGGGAACTTGACAAAGGGGAACACCGCTTCCTTGACGCTGAAGTAAGGCGGCGTGACTTCGTCCTTGATGCCTTGCGAAGCCAACGACTGGCCGACCATGCAGCGCGCCGCCACCTTGGCCAGCTGGATGCCGGTGGCCTTGCTGACGAAGGGCACGGTGCGCGAGGCACGCGGGTTGACTTCCAGCACGTAGATCACGTCCTTGCCGTCAATGTTCTGGATCGCGAACTGCACGTTCATGAGGCCCACCACAGTGAGCGCCTCGGCCATGGCCGCGGTCTGGCGCTTGATCTCGGTGACGGTTTCGGCGCTCAGCGAATACGGCGGCAGCGAGCAGGCCGAGTCGCCGCTGTGCACGCCGGCCTGTTCGATGTGCTCCATCACGCCGCCGATGAAAGTGCGGCCTTCAGGGTCGCGCAGGCAGTCGACGTCGCATTCGATGGCGTCGTTCAGGAAGCGGTCCAACAGCACCGGCGAGTCATGGCTGACCTTGACGGCTTCGCGCATGTAGCGTTCGAGGTCGCGCTGTTCGTGCACGATTTCCATGGCGCGGCCGCCCAGCACATAGCTGGGGCGCACGACCAGGGGGTAGCCCAGCGCGGCGGCTTTTTCGAGTGCTTCGGGTTCGGTGCGAGCCGTGGCGTTGGGCGGCTGGCGCAGCTTGAGTTCGTGCAGCAGCTTCTGGAAGCGCTCACGGTCTTCCGCCGCGTCGATCATGTCGGGCGAGGTGCCGATGATGGGCACGCCGTTGGCTTCCAGGTCCAGTGCCAGCTTCAAAGGTGTCTGGCCGCCGTACTGGACGATCACGCCCAGCGGCTTTTCCTTGTCGACGATCTCGAGCACGTCTTCGAGCGTCAGCGGCTCGAAATACAGGCGGTCGCTGGTGTCGTAGTCGGTGGAGACGGTCTCGGGGTTGCAGTTGACCATGATGGTCTCGTAGCCGTCTTCGCGCATGGCCAGCGCCGCGTGCACGCAGCAGTAGTCAAACTCGATGCCCTGCCCGATGCGGTTGGGCCCGCCGCCCAGCACCATGATTTTTTTCTTGTCGGTGGGCGCGGCTTCGCATTCGCTGCCTTCGGCCTCGTAGGTCGAATACATGTAGGCGGTGTTGGTCGCGAACTCGGCGGCGCAGGTGTCCACGCGCTTGTAGACCGGGCGCACGCCCAGCGCGCGGCGCTTCTCGCGGATCGCCGTGTCGGTGGTCTTGAGCTGCTTGGCCAGGCGGCGGTCGGAGAAGCCTTTTTGCTTGAGCGCGCGCAGCGTGACGGCGTCGATCTTGTCGAGCGAGGTGGTTTCGAGTTCAAGCTCGATCTTGACGATCTGCTCGATCTGCACGAGGAACCAGGGATCGATCTTGGTCAGCGCGAAAACTTCGTCGACGCTCATGCCCTGGGCGAAGGCATCGCCTACGTACCAGATGCGGTCAGGGCCGGGCGCGCCGAGTTCTTTCTCGAGCACTTCGCGGTCCTGGGTCTTTTCGTTCATGCCGTCCACGCCGACTTCCAGGCCGCGCAAAGCTTTCTGGAAAGACTCCTGGAAGGTACGGCCCATGGCCATGACTTCACCGACGGATTTCATCTGTGTGGTCAGGCGCGAATCGGCGGCCGGGAATTTTTCAAATGCAAAACGCGGGATCTTGGTGACGACGTAGTCGATGCTGGGCTCGAAACTCGCGGGGGTGGCGCCGCCCGTGATTTCGTTGCGCAACTCATCGAGCGTGTAGCCCACGGCCAACTTGGCGGCGACCTTGGCGATCGGGAAGCCCGTGGCCTTGGAAGCCAGCGCCGAGGAACGCGACACGCGCGGGTTCATCTCGATCACGACCATGCGGCCATCGACCGGATTGATGGAGAACTGCACGTTGGAGCCGCCGGTGTCCACGCCGATCTCACGCAGCACGGCCAGGGAGGCGTTGCGCAGGATCTGGTATTCCTTGTCGGTCAACGTCTGGGCCGGGGCCACCGTGATGGAGTCGCCGGTGTGCACGCCCATGGGGTCCAGGTTTTCAATGGAGCAGACGATGATGCAGTTGTCGGCGGTGTCGCGCACGACTTCCATCTCGTACTCTTTCCAGCCGAGCAGCGATTCCTCGATCAGCAGCTCGTTGGTGGGCGAGGCTTCGAGGCCGCGCTTGCAGATGACTTCAAACTCTTCGGAGTTGTAGGCGATGCCGCCGCCGGTGCCTCCCAGCGTGAAGCTGGGGCGGATCACGGTGGGGAAGCCGACGGTCTTCTGGACGGCCCAGGCCTCATCCATGCTGTGCGCGATGCCGGAACGGGCCGAGCCCAGCCCGATCTTGGTCATCGCGTCCTTGAACTTCAGGCGGTCTTCGGCCTTGTCGATGGCCTCGGGCTTGGCGCCAATCAACTCAACCTTGTATTTGTCGAGCACGCCGTTGTGCCAGAGGTCCAGCGCGCAGTTGAGCGCGGTCTGGCCGCCCATGGTCGGCAGGATGGCGTCGGGGCGCTCCTTGGCGATGATTTTTTCGACCGTCTGCCAGGTGATGGGCTCGATGTAAGTGACGTCGGCGGTGGCCGGGTCGGTCATGATCGTGGCAGGGTTGCTGTTGATCAGGATGACCTTGTAGCCTTCTTCACGCAAGGCCTTGCAGGCCTGCACGCCGGAGTAGTCGAACTCGCAGGCCTGGCCGATGATGATGGGGCCGGCGCCGATGATGAGGACGCTCTTGATGTCTGTGCGCTTAGGCATTTTTCTTCTCCCCAGCCTGTTCCATCAGCGCGGTGAAACGGTCAAACAAGTATGAAATATCGTGCGGGCCGGGCGAGGCTTCCGGGTGGCCCTGGAAGCAGAAGGCCGGCTTGTCGGTGCGGGCCAGGCCTTGCAGCGTGCCGTCGAACAGGCTGATGTGCGTGGGCCTGAGGTTGGCGGGCAGGCTTTTCTCATCGACCGCGAAACCATGGTTCTGGCTGGTGATGCTGACGCGGCCGTTGTCCAGGTCTTTGACCGGGTGGTTTGCGCCGTGGTGGCCGAACTTCATCTTGAAGGTCTTCGCGCCGCTGGCCAGCGCCATGATCTGGTGGCCCAGGCAGATGCCGAAGGTCGGGATGCCGGTTTCGATCAGTTCGCGCACCGCGGTGATTGCGTAGTCGCAAGGCTCCGGGTCGCCAGGGCCGTTGGCCAGGAAGATGCCGTCGGGTTTGAGCTTGAGCACGTCGGCCGCGGGCGTTTGCGCCGGCACCACTGTGATGCGCGCGCCGCGCTCGGCCATCATGCGCAGGATGTTTTTCTTCACGCCGAAGTCGAAGGCCACGACATGAAATTTCGGCGTGATCTGCACGCCGTAGCCCGCGCCGAGCTTCCACTCGGTCTGCGTCCATTCGTAGGTCTRCTTGACCGAGACGACTTTGGCCAGGTCCAGGCCGGCCATGCTGGGGGCGCCGCGCGCCGCCGCGACGGCTTTCTCGATCGCCGGCTGGCTCACCGCCTCGCCCGCGGGCAAGGCCAGGATGCAGCCGTTTTGCGCGCCCTTGGTGCGCAGGTGGCGGGTCRGCTGGCGGGTGTCTATGCCGGCGATGGCGACGGTGTTTTCCTTGACCAGGTATTCGGACAGGGTCATGGTCATGCGGAAGTTCGAGGCCAGCAGCGGCAGGTCCTTGATGATCAAGCCGGCGGCATGGACTTTTTCAGCTTCGACGTCTTCGGCATTGATGCCGTAGTTGCCGATATGCGGGTACGTGAGGGTGACGATCTGCTGGCAGTAGCTGGGATCCGTGAGGATTTCCTGGTAGCCGGTCATCGCGGTGTTGAACACCACTTCGCCGACCGTGGAGCCCGCGGCCCCAATCGAATTGCCGATAAAGACCGTGCCGTCTGCGAGCGCCAGGATGGCGTGAGGGGTGTTTCCCTGTAGAGACAAAAGCACTGGGTTCTCCGGGTTGGTTACGGTTCGCCCAAGCGTGCACAAGAAACGTCTCGGTCAAGACTCTTGCAGGCTGCTTTTGTGAGGGTGGTGGCTTTGTATGCGCTCGGGCGAAGCTGTGTTTTGAAAAGCCCTTGATTATAGCCTGAACACTGGCCCCCACGGTCGCTCACTGCGTGTAGCTCCCTGCCCCCTCGAGGGGGCCGCCCGCCTGCGGCCCGGCAAAGCCGGTTCCGCGGCTCATGCTGATGAAGAAAGGCCCCCACAGTCGCTC
>NZ_JBFUBY010000118.1:0-17551 GCF_056405515.1 Polaromonas sp. P1_G2 | reverse complement strand
CTGAAAGCGCGCTTCCTCGGCCACGGCCATCAGCGTGTCTATGGGCAGCACCGGCATGCCCGCGCCGTCCCGTGCACCCAGCGCCAGGCCCTGCGCCACGGCGCAGGCGGTGCGCAGGCCGGTGAAGGAGCCCGGCCCGCGCCCGAAGGCGATGGCATCCAGCTCGCCGAGTGCCAGCCCGGCCTCGGCCAGCAGCGCGAGAATGGCCGGGATCAGCGTGGTCGAGGCCTGCGCGCCGCCGGGGCCGCTGTGCTGCCAGTTGCGCACGCCGTCGGTCACCGCCACCGACATGCGGTCGGTGCTGGTGTCAAAGGCGAGGAATTTGAGGAATTGCGGCATTCGGTCAGAGCGGGTCTACCAGGGGCCGGCAGCGCTTGAATCAAGGACTACCGGGCATATGCACCCGATTATCCCCGCCAATGGCCGGTGGGCTGCCGCGATAATCCTCGCATGACCCAAGACCCGCCGCGCCCGCGCACGCCGCACCCTGTTGCGCTGCGCCTTCTGGCCGCCGCGCTGATCGCCGCCCTGCCCTTCGTCCCCCGCGCCGCCCTGGCGCAAGCCCCGCGCCTGCCCGCCCCGGTTGAAAAAGCCCTGGCGCGCGCCAAGGTGCCGCGCGACGCGGTGTCCATGCTGGTGGTTGAAGCGGCCAGCGGCAAACCGGTGCCGCGCCTGAGCTGGCGCATCGACACGCCGATGAACCCGGCTTCGGTCATGAAGCTGGTCACTACCTACTCGGCGCTCGATGCGCTGGGGCGCGATTTCACCTGGAAGACCCGCATCATCCTGGACGGCAGTACCTCGGGCGGGCTGCTCAACGGCAACCTGGTGGTGCAGGGCGGGGGAGACCCGAAGCTCGTCGTCGAGCGCCTGCAGGCCCTGCTGGCCCAGGTGCAGGCCGGCGGCGCGCGGGTGGTCCGCGGGGACATCGTGCTGGACCGCAGCGCCTTCAGCGTGCCGGCCACCGACCCGGGCGAGTTCGACGGCGAGCCGCTGCGCCCCTACAACGCCAGGCCCGATGCACTGCTGATCAACTTCAAGTCCATCGTGATGACGTTCACGCCGGACCTGCCCAGCGGCCGCGCGCTGGTGCGCTACGAGCCGCCGCTGGCGGGCGTGCAGGTGGGCGCCAGCGTGCCCCTGGTGCGCGTGGCCCGCTGCGGCGACTGGCGCAGCGAATTGCGCGCCAGCGTCGAGAACCCGGTCAACATCGAATTCCTGGGAACCTATTCATCGGCCTGCGGCGAAAAGATCTGGCCCAGCGCCTATGCCGACCCCGCCAGCTTTGCCGCGCGCGCCATCGAAGGCTCGTGGCGGCAACTGGGCGGCCTGTTGACCGGCACGGCGCGCGACGCCACGCCGCAGGAACTGGCCATGCTGCGCAGCACCGGCACGATCTCGGGCGAAAAAGCCTCGATACGCTTTGAGCACCAGTCGCCGCCGCTGCTGGAAGTGGTGCGCGACATCAACAAATATTCCAACAACGTGATGGCCCAGCACCTGTTTTTGACGCTGGGCTTGCATGCCAGCCTCGGCCAGCCCAAAAGCGGCACGCTCGACTCGGCGCACGCCGCGCTGGCCGCCTGGTGGAAAAAAAACCTGCCGGGCACGCCGCCGCCGGTGATGGACAACGGATCGGGCCTGAGCCGCCAGGAGCGCGTGACGGCGGCAGGCCTTGGGGCCCTGCTGCTGCATGCCGCCAGAAGCCCGCTGGCCGCGGACCTGGCTGATTCGCTGCCGGTGGCGGGCGTGGACGGCACGCTGCGCGAGCGCGGCAAGAACGTGGCGGGGCTGGCCTTCCTGAAAACCGGTTCGCTGCGCGACGTAACAGCCATCGCGGGCTACGCCAACGGCCACAGCGGCGCGCGCTATATCGTGGTGGGCCTGATCAACCATCCGAACGCTGGCGCTGCGCGGCCAGCGCTGGATGCGCTCCTGGAATGGGCGGTGAAAGAAGTACCACGCTAGGCCTGAAGGCCCGAGTTATCCCTGCCGCCTGTGGACAAGTCTGTTGATGACGCCGGGGCTGGAAGACGAGAGCACCATTTGGCGCGGCCTGCGTCACAATGCCTGAAATTTGGGCACTTTCCGCGCTTCCCGCGGTTTCTGTCTGTCTATACCGACAACCCACCGGAGCTCACGGCATGTCAAGCTTCAACGAACCCGGCTATTGCCTGGTCCTGACCACGGTTTCCACCGTGCAGCAAGCCGAGGCACTGGCGCGCCGGATCGTCGAGGCCGGGCTGGGCGCCTGCGTTCAGATAGAGGCCATCCGCAGTATTTATCGCTGGCAAGGCGTGCTGTGCGACGAACCGGAACAGCGCCTGTCCGTCAAGACGAGGACCGCGGGTTTCAAGGCGCTGGAATCTTTTATCCGGGCGCACCACAGCTACGAGACGCCCGAGATCGTGCAGATCCCGATCACCGCGGGTTCAACTGCTTACCTGCAGTGGATTGGCGAAGGAAGCCGGGGCGGGCCGGATGAGCCGGAGCCCGACGCGCAATTCGCGTTGCCCTGAGAGCCGCTCACGAAATCCTCCTGGCGTTGTTGCGCCGCCTTGCCAGGACCGCTTCGCTGGGTTTTGTGAGCGGCTCCAGCTAGGAACGCGCTTCGCGCAAAGATGCCGCCAGCAACCCAAGGCCCAACGCACCCACGGCAACCGAGGCGATGCGGTTGGCCGCGACGCGCGAGCGCGAATACGCCAGCCGCACGCGCTCACGCGAGAACAGATAGGCCAGCAGCATGTGCCAGCACAGGGCATTGGTGACGATCATGGCCACCGCCGCGGCTTGCAGGCCCGCGCTGGGTGCCGCCGGGAAGGAGGCTGCAAACACACTCCCGAAAAACAGCGCCGATTTGGGATTGGTGATGTTGGTCAGGAAGCCCAGCCTGAAAGCCGCCGGCGAAGACACCGTCGGGCCGGTATTGCCCAGCGCCACCCCGCCGGCACGCCAGAGCCGGCTCGCGACATACAGCAGGTAAAGCCCGCCGGCCACCTGCAGCGCCAGGCGCAGCCCCGGAAATACCTGGAAGACCGCATTGACTCCCAGCACCGCGCACAGCGCCCAGATGGCGGCACCTACTGTTACGCCCAGGGCCGCGAAGACCGCGCTGCGCGCGCGATCACTGGCGGCCAGCTGCGACACCAGCAGCACGTTGGCGCCCGGGCTCATCATGGCCGCGACGTGAAGAAACCAGATGGTGATGAGGATGGAGAGCATGGGGATCACCTTTGATGACGGTGTGCCGGCCCATGATAGCGGCGCGCGAAAAAACGCGCTTCAGCTCGCGGCAGCCCGCCCCAGCCGGTCGCGCACGCCGTCCCATTCCGCATCAGGCGGCGGGTTTTCCACCCAGATCAGCTTGACGCCTTTGGCGTCGAAGTCGCGCAGCACGGCGAACAGCTGCTGGGCGGTGGCCAGCGCGTCGTCGGGCATGCGGCGGTACAGCACCCGCTCGGACTTGATGCGCACGATGCTGCGGGCATAGACAGCGATGTGGGCTGCCTCGGCGCCCAGCAAATCGAGTGCGGTCTGGATCGGCCCGGCGTCCATCAGGCGCAGCTTGGCGTTGGGCGCGTAATGCGCCTCCAGCGTACCGGAGGCGCGCGGCGCATCGCCAACCAGGCCCAGGGCCTCCTGCTCGAACTCGTCCTTGCCCAGCACCGCTTCGCCGCAGGCGGCCTCAAGCTGCGCGCGCGTGAGCACGCCCGGACGCAGCAACACGGGCCGGCCGCGTGTGCAGTCGACGATGCTGGACTCGATGCCGACGTCGCAGGGCCCGCCGTCCAGCACCAGCAGGCTGTCGCCGAACTCCTGTTGCACATGCTGCGCGGTGGTGGGGCTGACGCGGCCGAAGCGGTTGGCGCTGGGGCCGGCGACGCCGGTGTTGCAGGCTTTGAGGAAAGCCAGCGCGACCGGGTGCGAGGGGCAGCGCAGGCCGATGGAATCCTGCCCGCCGGCCGCGGCGGCGGCCACGCCGGGCTTGCGCGGCAGGATCACGGTGAGCGGCCCGGGCCAGAAGGCCTTGATCAGCTTCGCGGCAAAAGGCGGCACGCCGGTGGCGTAATCATTCACTTGCGCGGCGTCGGCCACATGCACGATGAGCGGGTGGTCGGCGGGCCGGCCCTTGGCCGCAAAAATCCCGGCGACGGCGGCGTCGCTGGACGCGTCGGCGCCCAGGCCGTACACCGTTTCGGTCGGGAAGCCGACAAGCTCGCCGGCCTGGATGCGGCGGGCGGCCTCAGCAATGGCCTGCGGGTCGGTGCCGGGCAGAATCATCAGATGTCTTCAAGCCCGGGCAGCCCCAGGATGGCTGCCGCCTGGCGTGCCGTGGCCTCGACGGAGGCGACGTCGGCACCGGTGATGTTGAGGTGGCCCATCTTGCGGCCGGCCCGCGCTTCGGTTTTGCCGTAAAGGTGCAGGTGCGTGCCGGGCAGGGCCAGCACGGCCTGCCAGTCGGGTGTGCGGGCYTGGCCTTGCGCGTCCAGCCACACGTCGCCCAGCAGGTTCAGCATGATGGACGGCGAATGCTGGCGCGGCTGCGGCAGCGGCAGGCCGGCCATGGCGTGCACCTGCAGGTCGAACTGCGAGACGTCGCAAGCGTCCATCGTGTAGTGGCCGCTGTTGTGCGGGCGCGGCGCCATTTCATTGACGACCAGCGCGCCGTCGGCACTGCCGTCGTCGACCAGGAAAAACTCGACGCAGAGCACGCCGACGTAGCCGACGTGATGGGCAATGGTGTGGGTGGCCGCCAATGCTCGTTGCGCCAGGGCCGCAGGCATATTGCCCTCGTAAGCCTGGGTGACGGCCAGGATGCCGTCGACGTGCACATTGCGCTGGGGCGCGAAGCCCACGACGCGGCCGTCCCAGCCGCGCGCCACGATGACCGAGCACTCGGCCTTGAGCGGCAGCATTTTTTCGAGCACGCAAGAAGCCTGCTTCAGGCCGGCCCAGATGCGGTTCTGCGCAATGGCGACGGCGGCGGCGCYCGGCGCCACGGGGCGGCTGGCGGCCAGCGCCTGCAACGCGGCGGCGGGCACGTTTTCAAATTCGGTGGTGATGGCGGCGCACAGTGCGGCCAGTTGCTTGAGCCCCTGTTCGTCGCCATAGCCCGTCTGGATGTGGTGGTGGCTCACCAGGCCCGCGGGGCTTTGCGCGTCGGGATCCAGCACCGCGGTGAAATAGCCCAGGCGCTGCGCGGCGTGCACAAACATTCGGCCCAACTGGCCGCCGCCCATCACGCCCAGCGTGGCGGGCTGGCCGGAAGCGGAAACGGTGCCGGGGAAAACGGG
The DNA here is from genome assembly GCF_056405515.1 of Polaromonas sp. P1_G2. Taxonomy (NCBI): domain Bacteria; kingdom Pseudomonadati; phylum Pseudomonadota; class Betaproteobacteria; order Burkholderiales; family Comamonadaceae; genus Polaromonas; species Polaromonas sp. P1_G2. Next base: position 12,257 of record NZ_JBFUBY010000118.1, on the reverse strand, counting down.
GAGGCCGGAAGGAAGGCTCATGCGGGCGGCAGGGTCATGGCGTGGGCGGCGGCGGTCTGCTCGGCGCGGAAGGCCTGCAGCCTGGCGGCCAGTGCCTTGTCGTGCAGGGCCAGCATGGCGACGGCAAACAGGGCCGCATTGGCCGCACCCGCATTGCCGATGGCAAAAGTGGCGACGGGAATGCCCTTGGGCATCTGCACGATGCTGTGCAGCGAATCGACGCCCTGCAGGTGCTTGCTGGCCACCGGCACACCCAGAACGGGCACGGCCGTCTTGGCGGCCAGCATGCCCGGCAGGTGGGCGGCGCCGCCGGCGCCGGCGATGATGGCCTGCAGGCCGCGGCCCTGGGCGGCTTCGGCGTAGGCGAAGAGGCGCCACGGCGGTTGAAACCCTTCTTTCCAGCCCCAATTTCCAGAAATCATGATAGACGTCACCATTGMCAATTTCGAAGCGGAAGTCGTAGCCGCCTCCATGACCACCCCCGTGCTGATCGACTTCTGGGCGCCGTGGTGCGGCCCCTGCAAGTCGCTGGGCCCGATTCTGGAAAAAGTGGAAGTGGAATACGCTGGGCGCTTCAAGCTCGTGAAGATAGATTCCGACCAGGAGCAGCAGCTGGGCGCGGCTTTCGGCATCCGCAGCATCCCGACCTGCATCCTGATGATGAACGGCCAGCCGGTGGACGGCTTTGCCGGCGCCCTGCCCGAGGGCAAGGTCAAGGAGTTCCTCGACAAGCACCTGCCGCCGGCGGACGAACTGGCCGAGGAGCAGGAACTGGCGCTCGAGGAAGAAAGCACCGATCCTGCCGCCGTGCTTGAAAAATTGCAGCACGCGGTGGCCGCCAACCCGGCCGACGACAACGCACGCTTCGATTACGTGAAGCTGCTGCTGCAGGTGGGCCGCGAGGACGACGCCAAGGTGGCCTTCGCGCCGGTGATCGCGCAAACCACGGTGGTGCGCCGTTTTGACTCGCTCAAGCGTTGGATGGATGCGATGGACTTTGCCGCCACCCAGGGCGCGGGTGCCGCGGCAGGCCTGGACGCCAGGATCGCGGCCAACAAGCGGGATTTCGAAGCGCGTTTTGACAAGGCCCGTGGGCTGATGGCCCAGCAGCGCTGGACCGACGCGCTCGACGAACTGCTGGAAATCCTGATGCGCGACAAAGCCTGGAGCGAGGAACTCGCGCGCAAGACCTATATCGCCGTCCTTGACGTCATGGAAGCGCCCAAACCCAAGGTCGCCGACGGGCAGATTCCGCCCGAAGACCCGACCGTGGCCACCTACCGCCGGCGATTGTCCAGCGTGGTGTTGAGCTAGGCCCTACTGGCCGAAAAGCCAGCGGGTCAGCGCGAAGGCAAAACCAAACAGCGCGGCGTAGCCGGCTACTTCGACACTGAACTCGCGGCGCGACTCGCGCCAGGCGCGCAGCCGTTCGACCAGCAGGCCCGCCACCACGGGCGCCAGCAGCAGGTTGAGGATCTGCAGCCAGTGCAGGCGAATCGCCAGGTGGGGCACGACCAGCACCGTCAGCACGCCGGCGGCAATGCCGGTCATGACGGACCAGCTGGCCTCCTGCGTCGCCGTCAACTCATGGTCGCGGCCGCGCAGCTTGTACCAGGCGGCTTTGCAAGCGCCGCCGAACATCTCGCCGAAGAGCTGCAGGAACAGCTCACCGAAAAACTCGAACAGCAGTTCCAGCAGGAATTCCATCGCGGCGCCGGGCCAGGCCTGCGCTTCAGGCTGTCARCCGGGTCAGCGCTTCCTGGTACTTGGCGGCCGTTTTGGCGACCACATCGGCCGGMAGGTGCGGCGMGGGCRGYGTTTTGTCCCARGGCTTGCCGTTGATGCGYACGSYTTCCAGCCAGTCACGCACRAACTGCTTGTCGTAGCTGGGCGGGTTCTGGCCGGCCGCGTAGGCGGCTTCATAGCCTTCGATGGGCCAGTAGCGGGATGAATCGGGGGTCAGCACCTCGTCCATCAGCGTCAGCGTGCCGTCCTCGTCGAGGCCGAATTCGAATTTGGTGTCGGCAATGATGATGCCCTTGGTCAGCGCGAAGGCGGCGGCGGTGCTGTAGATCTCGATGCTGATTTTTTTTATCCGCGCGGCAAGCTCGGGGCCGACCACCTTGACCACCTGCTCGTAGCTGATGTTCTCGTCGTGCTCCCCGGCTTCGGCCTTGGCGGCCGGCGTGAAGATGGGCTCGGGCAGCTTGCCGGCGTTCTTCAGGCCCGCGGGCAGGGGCACGCCGCAAACCGCCTGGCTTTCCCGGTATTCCTTCCAGCCGCTCCCGGCCAGGTAGCCGCGCACCACGGCCTCGACTGGAATCGGCTTCAGGCGTTTGACCAGCATGGAGCGGTTCACCACCTGTGGCACTTCGGCCGGCGTGACCACGCTTTCGGGCGATTCGCCGGTCAGGTGGTTGGGGCAGATATGGCCCAGCTTGCCGAACCAGAACAGTGCCATCTGCGTGAGCAGCGCGCCCTTGCCGGGAATCGGTTCACCCAGGATGACGTCGAAAGCGCTGAGCCGGTCGCTGGCCACCATCAGCAGCCTGTCCTTGCCCACGGCATAGTTATCGCGCACCTTGCCGCGCGCGAGCAGGGGCAGGGAAGTCAGGGCGGAGGTGTGGAGTGCTTGGGTCATGGTGGGAGGCATGGGAGAAGGGTCAAAGTAAAAAGCCCGCGACTCGCAAGAGTCCGCGGGCTTTGAATTATCGCCAATCCGCGCGGGCGGACGGCGGGAATTTTCAATGGACGACTTGAGCCAGTTCGCCCTTGGCGTATTTGGCGGCCACGACCTGCAGGGTGTCGCCCTTGATCTTGGCGCCCTGGCCTTCGCAGCCGAACTGGATGTAGCGCTGCTTGCAGATCTGCTTGGCGGCTTCGCGCGCGGGCTTGAGCCATTCGCGGGCATCGAACTTTTCGGGGTTCTCGGCCAGGAACTTGCGCACGGCGGCCGTCATGGCCAGGCGGATGTCGGTGTCGATGTTGATCTTGCGCACGCCGTGCTTGATGGCTTCCTGGATTTCCTCGACGGGCACGCCGTAGGTTTCCTTCATGTTGCCGCCGTACTGGCGGATCAGCGCCAGCAGCTCCTGCGGCACCGACGAGGAGCCGTGCATCACCAGGTGGGTGCTCGGAATGCGCTTGTGGATTTCCTTGATGCGGTCGATGGCCAGGATGTCGCCGGTGGGCTTGCGGGTGAATTTGTAGGCGCCGTGGCTGGTGCCGATGGCGATGGCCAGCGCGTCGATCTGCGTGCGCTTGACGAAGTCGGCGGCCTGCTCCGGGTCGGTCAGCAGTTGCTCACGCGTCATGGTGGCGTCGGTGCCGTGGCCGTCTTCCTTGTCGCCCTTCATGGTTTCCAGCGAGCCGAGGCAGCCGAGTTCGCCTTCCACGGTGACACCATATTTGTGGGCCAGCTGCGAGACCTTTTTTGTCACCTCGACGTTGTAGTCGTAGCTGGCGATGGTCTTGCCGTCCGCCTCGAGCGAGCCGTCCATCATCACCGACGAAAAACCGAGGTCGATGGCGCCCTGGCAGACGTCGGGGTTCTGGCCGTGGTCCTGGTGCATGACCAGCGGGATGTTGGGGTACATCTCGATGGCCGCCTGGATCAGGTGCTTGATGAAGGGCTCACCGGCATATTTGCGCGCGCCGGCGCTGGCCTGCAGGATCACCGGTGCGCCGGTTTCCTTGGCCGCTTCCATGACGGCTTGCACCTGCTCGAGGTTGTTGACGTTAAAAGCCGGAATGCCGTAGCCGTTGACTGCCGCATGGTCCAGCAGCTCGCGCATCGAAACGAGTGCCATGATCAAAATCCCCAGAAAGTTAAAAACGCTGCCCAAAAGGCGGGTTCCCGGCGGAAGGCCGCGCAGCACGAGGGCTGCCTTTATGGGCCGTAACCGCGAAGTAACCGAGGTCTTCATTCTAACGGCTGCGTGAAGGCGGGTTATTCAGGGAATTAGCGGCAGAACCATGCGGTAACACCGTGTAAAAGGCACGGGCGCGGGTATCTGCGCAAAGCGGCCGCCGTGCACGTCCATCACGCGGCTGACGATTTTGTGGCCCAGGCCCAGCCTTTCGGTGGAGGGCGCCGCGGCGCCCGGACGGGACTGGCCGTCATCGCAGACTTGCAGCCACACCCCGTCGGTGTCGTGGCCCCACTGGACACAGACGGCGCTACCCCGGGCCGTGTGCTGCAGCGCGTTGTCGACAAGATTGCGCAGGGCCAGCTCCAGCAGCAGCGGATGGGCCAGCACCGCGAGCCCGTCCTCGCCCTGCACGCTGAGCGTGTGCCCGCTTTCCCAGGAGGCCTGCGCGTAGCCGGCGACTACCTGCCCGGCCAGGGCACCCAGGTCCAGGCGCCGCATTTGCTGCTGCAGGTCGCCGCGGCTGGCCCGCGCCAGCGAAAGCAGCTGGGCGATGACGTGCCCGGCGCGCATCGCGTCGGCGCCTATCTGCGCCAGTGCCTGCTCGCGCGCGGGCGGCGAGAGTTCTCCGCGCAGCGAGGCCGCCTGCAGGGCAATGGACGACAGCGGGGTACGCAGTTCATGCGCCACCTCGCTGGCCAGCTCGCGCTCACGCTCCAGCGAGGCCTGCTGCTGGCCCACCAGCGTGTTGATGGAGCGCACCACCGAGTTGAACTCGCGATAGGGATGGCGCGCCTGCAAGCGCTCGGCCTTGTCCACTTCCAGCTCGGCCACGTCGCGCGACAACGCCTGCAGGGGTCGCAGGCCGCGCCAGATGGCCACGCCCAGCGCGAGCGCCACCACCGGCAGCAGCCACAGACCCGGCTCGGCCAGCTGGCCGGCGACGTCGGCGGCCATTTCATCGCGCTCGTCGGAGCGCACCAGCACCATAACCTGCCGCGCGCGCGAGGCGTCCCACTGCGAAAAACTGCGCCAGGTGGCCGGCGGCGTACCCAATTCCAGGTCGGCGAAACCGGGCCGCTCGCTGAAGGGCGGCAGGGGCGCATCGCCCGAGCGGGCCAGTAGCCGGCCGCCGGCGTCGCGCACCAGCACGCTGAGCGAAGGCTGGTAGTCGTGGCTCTTGAGGGTGGGAAGGACGGGGCGGGGGGTTTCCCGCGCGGCATCCACGAAAGGCGGCAGATCCAGGTTGAGCATCAAGGCCGCTGTTCCGGCCAGGTGCCCATCGGTCAGCTCGCCCGCCTCATGGACGCCTGTCCGGTAGCCCACCGCCACGAAGCCGGCCCACACCAGCAGCAACGCCGCCAGCACCCATAGCAGGAGGCGGCGTGTGAGGGAAGCCTGCGGAAGGACAGCCGGCTTCACGCGTCGTCCTCCCGCGGAATGAAATAACCGACGCCGCGCATGGTCTGGATCAAGCCCTCGCCCAGCTTGCGCCGCAGGTGGTGCACATGCACCTCGACCGCGTTGCTGCCGACGGCGTCCTGCCAGTTGTAAAGGCGCGCTTCGAGCTGCTGGCGCGACAGCACCCGGCCGCGCGACTCCAGCAGCAGGAGCAGCAGGGCGAACTCGCGCGGCGCCAGCTCAACGGCCGCACCCGCGCGCAGCACGGTGCGGGCCGCCGGGTCTATCACCAGTTCGCCGTGGACCAGCAGCGGATGGGCACGGCCCGCCGCGCGCCGCAGCAGCGCGCGCATGCGTGCCTCGAGCTCGTCGAGGTCAAAGGGTTTGACCAGGTAGTCGTCGGCGCCCAGGTTGAGGCCGGAAATCCGGTCGGCGACCTGGTCGCGCGCGGTCATGATGAGCACCGGCGTCAGCGGGTCGGGTAACGCCCCGGGCGCGCCCGCGCGGACATGCCGAAGCTGCAGCAACAGCTCGCCGCCGTCGCCATCCGCCAGGCCCAGGTCCAACAGGACCAGGTCAAAGTGCTCGCCGGAAAGAGCCGTCCACGCCGAGGCCATGCTGGCGCAGACATCGACCGCATAGCCCCGTTGCTGCAGATTGGTCCGCAGGCCCAGGGCGATGCCGGCATCGTCTTCCACCACCAGGATTCGCATCGCGCCATTGTCGGCGCTTCGGCCGGCGGCGGGGGCTTTCGCGGCCCGCCGCAAGGCCTTAAGGATGAGTTAAGACGCTCCCACTATCTTGCGGCATCCCCTGCCCACATGCTTGCGCGAAATTCCCATGACCGCTTCCCGATCCTTTCACGATGGCGCCCCTGTTTTGCCCCATGTTTTCCTGGGAACGCTGCTGAGCCTCGCGGTGTTACTCGCCTGGGACCATTCGGGCCTGGACCTGTGGATGGCGCGCTGGTTCGGGTCCCAGGCAGGCTTTGCCTATGAAAATCACTGGTTCTGGCGCGGCACGCTACACGACGATATCCGCTGGCTACCCTGGCTGGTGGAACTGGGGCTGCTGGCAGCAGTCGCGCGGCCTTTCGGTGCCCTGCGGCGACTGGCCGTGGAGCGGCGCGTGCAGCTGGCGCTGACCACACTGGTGTCGCTGCTGGTGGTCTCCACCCTCAAGCTGCACAGCCTCACCAGTTGCCCCTGGGAGCTGCATGAGTTCGGCGGCACGGTGGCCTATGTATCGCACTGGGCCTGGGGCGTGCGCGACGGCGGCAGTGGCGGCTGCTTTCCGGCCGGCCACGCTTCGGCGGGCTTTGCTTTTATCGGTGGATTTTTTGCGTCCCGCCACACCCTGCCCCGGACGGCGCAACGCTGGCTGGCCGGTGCATTGCTGGCAGGTCTGGTGCTGGGCCTGGCCCAGCAGGTGCGCGGCGCCCATTACATGAGCCACACGCTCTGGACCGCCTGGCTGTGCTGGACCTCGGCTGCGCTGGTCGACAGCGTCGTCAGTCAAATGATTTCGCAAAGGCCATCGCCGGCTCGGGCTCGGGTGCCCGCCCTCGCGGCGCCGGGACCATAGGCCCAGGCGGAAAGGTTCAGGCTACCCTACAGATCTTCAGCATGTTCGTGCCGCCCGGCGCGCCCATGGGCTCGCCGCAGGTAATGGCGTACACATCGCCGCTTTGCACGATATTGCGGCGCAAGAGGTGGCCTTCAGCCTGTTCAAGCGCGGTGTCCCGGTCAGCGCTGGTGTCCATCAGCAGGGGGCGCACATTGCGGTATATGGCCATCTTGCGCTGCGTCGCCAGGCGCGGCGTGAGCGCGTAAATCGGGACGCGGATGTCGTGGCGGCTCATCCACAAGGGCGTGGAGCCGCTGTCGGTCAGCGCGACGATGGCCTTGGCGCCCAGGTGGTGCGCCGTGAACAGCGCGCCCATGGCGATGGACTGGTCGATGCGGCTGAAGGTCTTGCCGGAAAAATCGCCCTCCAGCTCCTTGTATTCGGCCTTCTCGGCTTCCTCGCAGATCTTGGCCATTTCCTCGACCGTCTCCAGCGGGTATTTGCCGGCGGCGGTTTCGGCGCTGAGCATCACCGCGTCGGTGCCGTCCAGCACCGCGTTGGCGACGTCGCTGACCTCGGCGCGCGTGGGCACCGGGTTGACGATCATGGACTCCATCATCTGCGTGGCGGTGATGACGACCTTGTCGCCGGCGCGCGCCATCTTGATCATGCGTTTTTGCAGCGCCGGCACGGCGGCATTGCCGACTTCCACGGCCAGGTCGCCGCGGGCCACCATGATGCCGTCACTGACGCGCAGGATTTCCTCGAGCTTGGGAATGGCTTCGGCGCGCTCGATCTTGGCGATCAGGCCGGGCTTGTGTTTGTAGGGCGCGGCGGCCACGTTGCAGAGCTGGCGCGCCATCTCCATGTCGGTGGCGTTCTTGGGAAAGCTCACCGCGACATAGTCGGCCTGGAAACTCATGGCCGTCTTGATGTCTTCCATGTCCTTGGCCGTGAGCGCCGGGGCGGTCAGGCCGCCACCCTGCTTGTTGATGCCCTTGTTGTTGGACAGCTCGCCGCCCAGCTTGACGGTGGTGTGCACTTCTTCGCCGCGCACCACGTCGACGGTGAGCACGATCAGGCCGTCGTTGAGCAGCAGCACGTCGCCGGCTTTGACGTCGCGCGGCAGTTCCTTGTAGTCCAGGCCGACGCCCCTGAGGTCACCAGGCTCGGTGCGGGAGGCATCAAGGATGAATTTCTCGCCGGGCTCGAGCTGGACCTTGCCTTCGGCGAACTTGCCGACGCGGATCTTGGGGCCCTGCAGGTCGGCCATGATGGCGACTTCACGACCGGCGCGCTGGGCGGCTTCGCGAACCAGCTTGGCCCGGTCCACATGGTCTTGTGCGGTGCCGTGGCTGAAATTGAGGCGCACCACGTTGACGCCGGCGCGGATCATCTTCTCCAGCAGTGCGGGGTCGCTGGAGGCGGGTCCGAGGGTGGCAACGATCTTGGTGGCGCGACGCGGCATAGGAAATGTCTCCATGTAATTTAGTTTCCGATTTTCACACGGAAACAGTTACGGAGGCGTTACCAATTTGGCCGCCGGGGCCATTACAGCCCCTTGTCGCAGACGGCGAAAGCGCTCAGCCTGCGGCGCGTTTCTGCAAAATCTCAAAGGCCGGCAGCGTCTTGCCTTCCAGCACTTCGAGGAAAGCGCCGCCGCCGGTGGAGATGTAGCCCACCTGCTTTTCGATGCCGTACTTGGCGATCGCGGCCAGCGTGTCGCCGCCGCCGGCGATGGAGAACGCGCTGCTATCAGCGATGGCGCGCGCAATGCCTTCGGTGCCTTTGGCGAAGGCGTCGAACTCGAAGACACCGACAGGGCCGTTCCAGACAATGGTGCCGGCAGCCATCAACTGCGCCGCGAGCCGGGCTGTGGTTTGCGGGCCGATGTCGAGGATCAGGTCGTCGTCGTCCACCTCGGTCGCGGCTTTGACAGTGGCCGGTGCGTCGGCGGCAAAGGCCTTGGCGGTGACCACGTCGGTCGGGATGGGCACTTCGGCGCCACGCGCCTTCATGGCCTCGATCACGGCTTTGGCCTCGGCCAACAGGTCGGCTTCGGCCAGGCTTTTGCCGATGTTCAGGCCGGCGGCCAGCATGAAGGTGTTGGCGATGCCGCCGCCCACGATGAGCTGGTCGACATTGGCGGCCAGCGATTTGAGGATGGTGAGCTTGGTCGACACCTTGCTGCCGGCGACGATGGCCACCAGCGGCCGGCGCGGGCTGGACAGCGCCTTGGAGATCGCGTCCATTTCAGCCGCCAGCAGCGGGCCGGCACTGGCCACAGGCGCGTACTGCGCGATGCCGTAGGTGGAGGCTTCGGCGCGGTGGGCGGTGCCGAAGGCATCGTGCACAAAAATATCGCAGAGCGCGGCCATCTTGCGCGCCAGCTCTTCACTGTTCTTCTTCTCGCCCTTGTTGAGGCGGCAGTTCTCGAGCAGCACCAGCTGGCCGGGTTTGACGTCCACGCCGTCGACCCAGTTGGAGGCCAGCGGCACTTCGCGTTTCATGAGTTCGCCCAGTCGCTTGCCCACGGGGGCCAGCGAGTCGGCCGGCTTGAATTCGCCTTCCACGGGCCGCCCGAGATGGGAGGTCACCATGACGGCGGCGCCGGCGTCCAGCGCCATCTGGATGCAGGGAATGGAGGCGCGCACGCGCGTGTCCTCGGTGATGTTGCCGGCGTCGTCCTGCGGCACATTGAGGTCGGCACGGATGAACACGCGCTTGCCGGCAACTTTGCCGCTGGCGCACAGGTCGGAAAAACGGATGAAATTCATGGAAACGGCTCGCAAGGGAAGTGGATTTTCAGGCCGGCGCCGGCCTGAGCTGCCGCAATTGTAGGCGGGCGTTTTCCCCGTAAACCCGGCCGCGAGGCGCCTTTGCGTTTGCTTACCTACCAGCCGAGGGCTATGTGCAGCGGCAGGTAGACCGCCATGCCGGCCAGGATGGTGCTCAGCACGCCGTGGCGCCAGTAGTACCAGGCCGTGCCCGCAATGACGGCAAAAAGGCGCGCGTCCTTCCAGGTGGCGATCAGATGGCCCTGGGTCATCACCATTTCCGGCACGATGACCGCGGCCAGCGCGGCGATGGGCGCGTAATGCAGGCCGCGCTGGGCCCAGGCCGGCAAGGTCCAGGGTTTGTCCGAGAGAAAAAAGAAGCAGCGCGTGAGGACGGTGATCGCCGTCATGCCGAGGATGGTGGCCACGGTCCAGAGGTCGGTCTGGTTCATGCGGCGTCTCCTGTTCCGGGCGTGGGCGCGGGCGCGGCGGGCTTGGCCGGCACTGGTTTTTCCAGCAAGAGGCAGACGGCCACCGCTGCGGCGATGCCCACCAGGATGTTGAGCTTGAGCGGCAGGGCAAAGGTGGCCACGGCAGCCGCGCCGGCGATGCCGGCCGACACCACGCGCAACCGGGTGGTGGCCAGCGAGCACATGATGCCCAGCAGCGCGAGGATGCCGGCGAAGCCCAGCCCCCAGGACAGCGGGATGGAATTGGCCAGCGCGATGCCGAGCAGGCTGGCGCCGACCCAGCTGACCCAGCTGACCCCGCAGCTGCCGGCCCAGTAGGCCTCTTGCCCGCGGATGACCAGCGGGTCGGTGGAAGGGTGCGGAAAGCGCTTGGTGAACAGCACGTAATTGAGGTCCGCCATGCCGTAGCCGTAAATCAGGCGCCGCCACAGGCTCTGGTGCATCACATAGGGACGCAGATGGGCGCTGAAGACCATGAAACGCAGGTTGACGCAAAACGAGGTCGCCAGGATCACCCACATGGGGGCGCCTGCCACGATGAGCKGAAGGGCCGCCAGCTGCGAGCTGCCGGCAAACACCAGGATGGCCATCAGCAACACCTCGATCAGGCTCATGCCCGACTTGGCCATGGCCACGCCCGTCATCAGGCCCCAGGCGGCAATGCCGGGCGCCACCGCCGCGAGTTCGCTGGCCCCTACCCGGAACTCCGGATGCTTGAACAATGTTTTCACAAAACCCTCATTCCTGTTGACCTGCCGGCGCCTGGCTGAACACCATGCCGGGCCGGATGTCGAAACCGCGCAAAAAATCGGCCGCATCCAGCGCCTTGCCGCCGGCTTTCTGCAGCCGGCTCACGCGTAGTACGCCGTCCACGGCGGCGATGTCTATGCCCTCTGCAGTGGCGGCCAGCACCTGGCCGGCCTCCGCACCGGCGGGCCGGGCCGCGCCTGCGAGGATTTCGGCGCGCCAGAACTTGAGGGTCTGGCCCGCCAGCACGCCGGCCGCGCCCGGAAAGGGATTGAAGGCGCGGATGCGGCGCTCCAGCACGGCGACGCTTTGCATCCAGTCGATCATGGCCTCGTGTTTTTCAATCTTGTGGGCGTAGCTCACGCCCTCCGAAGGCTGGGGCGTGGCCGTGAGACCGCCGCAGGCCGCGAGTTCCAGCGCCTCGACGATGAGCCGCCCGCCCAGGCCGGCCAGCCCGTCGTGCAGGGAGGCCGTGGTGTCTTGCGCGGCGATGGGCAATCGGTCCACCAGCAGCATGTCACCGGTGTCCAGCCCGGCATCCATTTGCATGATGGTGATGCCGGTTTGCGCATCGCCGGCCTCGATGGCGCGGTGGATGGGCGCCGCGCCGCGCCAGCGCGGCAGCAAGGACGCATGGATATTGAGGCAGCCCAGCCTGGGCGTGTCCAGTACCCATTGCGGAAGGATCAGGCCGTAGGCCGCGACCACCATGAGGTCCGCACGCGCGGCGGTGATGGCCTCACGGGCGCTGGCCGCGTCATCGGGGAATTTGCCGTCCAGGCGCAGGCTGCGGGGCTGGGCGACCGTGATATGGGCGGTTTCAGCCCATTGCTTGACGGGGGAGGCCTGCAATTTCATGCCGCGGCCGGCGGGGCGGTCGGGCTGGGTCAGGACCAGGGGAATCTCAAAACCGGCGGCGTGCAATCTTTCGACAGCGACTCGGGCGAACTCAGGGGTACCGGCAAAAATGACGCGCATGGCGCCTGATTCTAAAGAGTCCTAGGGAAATCCCGGACTGCGGGCGGCAAAGCCCGCGTGCCGGCAAACGGCCGGCGAACGCTCAGTGGGCGGCCTCGCGGTCTTCGTCCTTCTTCTGCTTGATCATTTTGGTCTTGATGCGGTTGCGCTTCAAAGGAGAGAGGTATTCGACAAACACCTTGCCCAGCAGGTGGTCCATCTCATGCTGGATACAGACCGCCAGCATGCCCTCGGCTTCGTACACCTGGGACTTGCCGTCCAGGTCCAGGGCCTGGACTTTGATCGCCGTGGAGCGCTCCACCCCATCATAAATACCGGGCACCGACAGGCAACCTTCGTCGCCGACACGCGTTTCCTCGCTGGCCCAGACGATTTCGGGGTTGATGAGCACCATCGGCTGGTTGCGGTCTTCGCTCACATCGATGACGATCCTCACATCGATGACGATC
>NZ_JBFUBY010000117.1:0-11974 GCF_056405515.1 Polaromonas sp. P1_G2 | reverse complement strand
CCATCCCCCTACTCGCAGGCCTCCTCCTGAGCATGGCTGCCCAAGCCGACACAGGAAAACTCCTCCTGACCGGCGGCGTCAGCACCATAGAAGGCCCGGCCGGCGGCGGCCTGACGCCCTGGGCCGTGATCGGCAGCAACGCCACGGCGGACGAGATCGGTGGCTCGGCCTACCTGACCCATGTCGGCACCCGCGACTATGGCCTGAACATCTACGGCGCGGCGGCCGGCATCCATGACCGCTACGAGCTGTCCATCGCGCGTCAGGACTTCAACACGCGGGACACCGGGGTGGCGCTGGGCCTGCCGGGGCTGCACCTGAAGCAGACCATCGTGGGCGCCAAGCTTCGCGTGCTGGGTGATGCGGTGCTCGACAGCGACACGCTGGTGCCGCAAGTGGCTGTCGGCGTGCAGTACAAGAAGCTGGGCTCGACCGGGCTGGACGGCACGCTGGCCGCGCTGGGCGCCAAACGTTCGGGTGTTGACGTGTACGTGAGCGCCACCAAACTTTTCCTGGGCCAGGGCCTGCTGGTCAACGCCACGCTGCGCGCCACCAAAGCCAACCAGAACGGCCTGCTGGGCTATGGCGCGACGCTGGGCGGTGATGAAAACCGCTACAGCCTGCAGCCGGAGTTTTCGGTCGCCTACCTGGTCAGCAAGAACATTGCCGTGGGCGCCGAGTACCGCTTCATGCGCAACAAGCTGGAAGGCGCCGGCCGTGCCGCGGGCCTGGGCAACGGCCTGCGCTCGGAAGACTGGAAGGACATCTTCATCGCCTGGGCGCCGACGAAAAACCTCTCGCTGACGCTGGCTTATGTGGACCTGGGCGTGATCGTGCCCGCGACCACGGCCAGCCGCAAGCAGTCCGGTTACTACCTCTCGGCCCAGGTCGCTTTCTGAGCCTCGCCAATCATTCAAGGAGCATCATCATGAAAAAAACACTGATCTGCCTGGCGTTTGCCGCGGGCAACGCGTTCGCCCAAACCGCGCCCCCGCAAAACGACCAGCTCTACAAAGCCTTCGGCGAAAAGCCCGGCCTGGTCGCGCTGATGGACGACTTCATGGTCCGCCTGTTGGCCGATCCGCGCACCGGGCCGCACTTCGGGCCGTCCAACCAGCAACGCGTGAAGGAGCAGTTGGTGGAGCAGCTCTGCGCCCTGAGCGGCGGCCCCTGCGTCTACAAGGGCGCCGACATGAAAAGCGCGCATGCCAACCTGGAGATCAAAAAATCCGACTTCCATGCGCTGGTCGAAGTGCTGCAGCAAAGCATGGACGCCAAGGGCATCCCGTTTCGCAAGCAGAACGAAATGCTGGCGCTGCTGGCACCCATGAACCGCGACATCATCACGCCATCGGAAAGCGGGGCCAAGCCATGAAGGCCGCCACGCGGGGCATGGCCCTTTCCGCACTGCTGGCCTTCAGCGCGGCGGCGCAGGCCGGCAAGCTCGTGGTCTCGGTGCTCGACAAGGACGGCAAGCCGGTGCAAGACGCGGTGGTGGTGGTCACACCGGCCGGCAAGGGTGCTCTCCCTAAAAACCCGCTGCCCGCGCAAGCCACCATTTACCAGGAAAAGATGCAGTTCGTCCCGGCGGTGACGGTGGTGCCCGTGGGGGCCAGGGTTCAGTTCATCAACAACGACGCCTGGGACCACCATGTGCGCAGCTCGCCCGCGGGCATGGGCCAATTCAGCGCGACGAACGCGGGCTTTGAAATGCGGCTCGAAGGCAAGGCCGAGGGCAAGCCCGCGAAGTCCAGCGAGGTAACGCTGGACAAAGCCGGGGTGCTGGGCGCGACCCTGCTGGGCTGCTTTATCCACGGCTCCATGCGCGGCTACCTCTATGCCAGCGAATCACCCTGGGCCGCGAAAACCAGCTTCGAAGGCATCGCGACCTTTGAAGACCTGCCCGAGGGCACGGCCCAGGTGAAGGTCTGGCAGGCCGAGCAGCTGATAGACATCGCGCCGCAACAGGTAACGGTGGGCACGGTGCTGGCCAAAAACGTCATGCAGCTCACGGTGGTGCCGCGGCGGCGCAGGCCCTGACAAGGATCGCTAGCTTCGGCTGTCGTCTTTCCGGGAATCCACCTCCAGCGGCGCCAGGTCGGATGAATAAACCCGGTCGCCGATCTGCAGCGCCCGACCCTTCTCCCAGGCGGCCTCAAAGGCCGCGAGTTCTTCCAGCGTGGCGCGCTCATGGCGCCGCACAGGCGGCCGCGAATCGCCCGCGTCCTGGCCCGCGGGCAGGGGGACCGGCCGGCTGGCCGAGAAGCCTTGGATCTGTTCATTGACCTGCCAGTACACGCCGCTGACCAGCAGGTCGTAACGCGTGGCGGCATTTTTGGCGATGGCCGCCCCCACCTCGGCCAGCCGGGCGGGCCCGCCCTCCCGGTTGTCCAGGAAGTCGGTGGAAAGGTCCACCAGCACGAAGTATTGGTGGCCTCGCTTGTCGTTGCGCACCACGCGGAACTTGTAGCTGGCCGACAGGATGCCGTGGGCCTGCATGGTGACCTTGATGGCCTCGAACAGCATCTCGCGTCGGAACGCCATGCGCTCGTCCAGGTTCATCTTGACCGGCCCCGTTTCAGGACCCGTGGCGTCGTGCTTGGGGCTCTTGCTGGCGCTGAAAAGGTTCTTGAGCACGGACATCTCGGGCCTCACTTTTTCAAGTGTTTTTGGCGGTGAAAAACACGTAGTCGGCGGTATAGCCTTCCTTGACGCGTTTGCCGGCGTCGGCTTGCGTGGCGCAGCCTCGGGCCGGCGCATTGCCACCTTCGGTGTTCAGGCGCTGCACACTGGTGACCGGCGCCATCTTGCCTGGTGTGCCGGCGGATTTTGCCGTCAGCAGCAGCAAGGGGATGTCGCCGGGACGCTCGCCGTCGGCGCGCGCTTTGACCGTGCCCACGGTCTTGCTGCCGTCTAGCGCGGTCCAGTTGGGGCCGGCGCCATGCGTGCCGACTTTTTCGTCTTTCTGGTTGAAGAGGTCCGCCTCGGGCGCAACAAACACCCAGGCCCAGCCACCCTTGTCGGAGGCGCGGCATTCGTAAATCTGCGAACCCACCGCGTGCCAGGTGAAGGCCGCGCGTTCACCATCGGCCGGCTTGAGCGCGGCGGGCACCGGCTTGCCTGTGTCCATTTGCGCGGCTGGGCCGCCGGCGCAGGCGCTCAACAGCAGGCCGGCACACAAGGCGGCGGCGGCAAGGCCGGTGTGAAACCTGGGTGGGGTGGCGGTTGCAATCGGTGTCATGGCGATCTCCTGAGAGGGAGCCCTGCAAATATTGACAGGTCCCCGGGTTAAATGAAAGTAAAAAAGAAAGTAAAAAAGCCCCAACTCCCAGTGCTGGAGGGCTGTGGGCCGGCGCGGCGGCCCGCCCACCAGGGACAAACGACGGCAAGCACCAATTGGATGCAGTTTTTTTTGAAAAAATGCCATTGCCGGAGATGTTTTGCCGCCTGGGCCTAACTCCCTATACTCAGCCGCATGAAACTGGCCTCCGACATGGACACCCGCAGCCTGCAAGCCCTGATCGCCGGCGCGGCGCAAGGCGACCATGGCTGCTTCGCCCAAGTTTATGAACGCACCCATACGCATCTGTTTGGCGTCGCCGTTCGTATATTGGGACAAGGACAGGCGGCCGAAGATGTGCTGCAAGAGGCGTATGTGAGCATCTGGAAAAGCGCAGCCGGCTACCGCAGCGAGGTGGACGGCCAAACCATTCAACCCATGACGTGGCTGATCGCCATCGTCCGCAACAAGGCGCTGGACGCCTTTCGGGCACGCGCGCGCCGCAAGGAAAGCGAGTTGCCCGAATCGGGCGACGTGGACGAAGAAGACAGCGAAAGCACGATGGCACCCGCCCCCAGCGCCATGCAGCTGTTGGAGCAGGCCACCGAGGCCCTGCATATAGCAGGCTGCATGAACGCGCTGGAAGGCAGCCACCGGCAAAGCCTGGCGCTGGCCTATTACCAGGGCCTGTCGCACAGCGAGGTGGCCGCCCAGATGGGCGCGCCGCTGGGGTCGGTGAAAGCCTGGATACGGCGCGGCCTGGAGAAACTCAAGGGCTGCCTGGCCGCGCAAGGAGTGGTGGCATGAGCGCCGCCGGACCGCTCCAAGGCGCGAAGGCCCCCTCGGGGGGCAGCGCAGCGGCTTTGCCGCAAGCGTGTGGGCTGTCATGAGATACACCCACCCTGAATTGCTCGAGCACCTGGCCTCCGCCTATGTGCTGGGCACATTGGCCGGCGGCGCACGGCGGCGCTTTGAACGACTGCAGCGCGACCGCGCCGATGTGCGTGTGCGTGTCACCCAATGGGAGGCGCGCCTGGGCCAGCTGGCGATGTCTGTGCCGGCGCAGCAGCCTTCACCCCGGGTGTGGGCCGCGATCGCGGCGCGCACGCAGCCCGCCGGCACGCGGCATGCGCAGGGCAAAGCCGGTTGGCTGGGCTGGCTCAAGCCGGCGGGCTTTGGTTTTGGCGGCCTGGCCGCGGGCGTGATCGCGGCCAGCGCGTTCTTTGTCGCCATGCCCACCCTGTTCATGTCCAGCGACCAGCTCGCGATGCGCTCGGGCGAAAAGCTGCCGCAAAGCTATGTGGGCCTGCTCACCGACGCCCAGGGCAACGGCAAGCTGCTGGTCAGTTCGCTGCGCCACGGCAAGACCATGACGGTCAAGGTCATAGGCCCGATCACGCCGCCCGCCAGCGGAAAGCTGGTGCTGTGGGCCGTGCCGGCCAACGGCCCGGCGTTTTCGCTGGGCACCGTGCCGACCAGCGGCTCGGCGGTCTCCATGCTGCCCGACACCTCGGAAAAACTGCTGTCCAAGGTAGGCAAGCTGGTCGTCACGCTGGAAACCGAGGCCAACCCGGCCAAACCCGGCGAGACCGTGGTCTTCAGCGGCAATTGCGCCAAGCTGTGGTGAACAGGCCGGCGCGCGCAGTGGCGGTTTTCTTCACGGTCCTGCTGCTGGCCTACCTGGCCATTTGCGCGGCGCTGTTTGTGTACCAGCGTTCGCTGCTCTACTTCCCGCAGCCCCGCCTGGAAGGCAGCCCGGCGTCCACGCTGCACCTCAAGGTTAGCGACGCGGATCTCGTGCTCACCGCCCGGCAGGCGACAGGGCCCAAGGCCCTTGTTTACTTCGGCGGCAATGCCGAAGACGTTTCGGCCAACCTGCCGTCTTTCGCGCAAGCCTTCCCGGATCACGCCATCTACCTGCTTCACTACCGGGGTTATGGCGGCAGCAGCGGTAGCCCCACCGAGGCGGCGCTGCAAAGCGATGCCCTGGCCTTGTTCGACCACGTCAGCAAGACGCATGCGGACGTCACCGTAGTCGGCAGAAGCCTGGGCTCTGGTGTAGCTGTCTGGGTCGCCAGCCAGCGGCCGGTGTCGCGCCTGATCCTGGTGACGCCCTACAACAGCATCCAGGAACTGGCCGCGCAGCGCTTTCCCTGGTTTCCCATCTCCTGGCTGCTGGTCGACAAGTTTGAATCCTGGAAGTACGCGCCCAAGGTCACGGCGCCCACGCTGCTGATTTCCGCTGAACACGACGAGGTCATCCCGGCGGCCAGCACCGGGCAGTTGCATGCGCGCTTCAACAAAGGCACGGCCGCGCTCAAGATGTTGCCGGGAACCTCGCACAACACGATCTCGCAGCATCCGCAGTACCTCGTGCTGTTTCAATCGATGCTGTGACCCTCGGCATCCCCTGGCAGGCATGGATCACACCGCATTCACGACCCAGGGCTTTGCGCTTGTTCCCCAGGTGCTGGGCGGTGCCGAATGCGAGTCGGTCGCTTCCCGGCTTGCGGGTGTTTCGCCGGACTCAGCCGGAACACGCGGCCTGCTGTCGCAAGCCTGGTGCCAGGCGCTTGCGGCATCGCTGCATCGGCACCCCTTGCTGGCGCCGCTGGTTCCGGCTGACTTCGTGGCCGTGCAGTGCACCTTCTTCGAGAAGTCGGCATCACGCAACTGGCTGGTGCCGGTGCACCAGGACATGAGCATCCCGGTGGCAGCCCGCGTGGAACACGCCGGCCTGGGCGGTTGGTCGGAGAAGGAAGGCGTCCTGTACGTCCAGCCGCCGATCGAGCTGCTAGAGCAACTGGTGGCCGTGCGTTTGCACATCGATGCCTGCGGCGCCGAGGACGGCCCCCTGCGGGTCATCCCTGGTTCCCACCTGCAGGGCAGGATGGAAGCGCAAGCCGCCGCGGCGGCCCGCCAGGTCCAGGCCGAAGCCGTCTGCACGGCGGAGCAGGGAAGCGTGATGGCCATGCGACCGCTGCTGCTGCACGCCTCCTCCAAATCCACGGGAAACAGCCGGCGAAGGGTGTTGCACTTCCTGTTCGGGCCGCGCACACTGCCTTTCGGCCTTCAATGGCCGCAAGCGGCCTGAGCCCTTACAAATAAATACGAGTTCGGCTGCATCCAATTCTCCAGTCATGCCGTTTGTATAAGGTGCTGATTCGCAGCGCATCCAACTTAGTCAGTAAGCAAGCAACATTCAAGGAGCCCGACATGAACGCTTTTTCCATCCGTAACTTCATCGCCCTGCCCGTCATCGCCCTGGCTTTGGCCGGCGCGGCCATCGCGGCCGACATACAGACCACGCCGGTGCAGAACGCGCAGATCGACGACTTCGCCGCCGGCAAGAAAGCCATTGACGCGAAGAACTGGTCCGAGGCCGTGAGCAGTTTCAACAAGGTCGTGGCCAAGAACCCGAAGAATGCCGACGCCTACAACTACCTCGGTTATTCGAACCGCTGGTTGGGCAAGTACGACGAGGCCTTTGCCGCTTACGGCAAGGCCCTGGCGCTGGACCCCAATCACAAGGGCGCGCTGGAATATTCGGGCATCGCCTACCTGAAAACCAACCAGAAAGCCCAGGCCGACGCCCAGCTCGCCAAGCTGCAGGCCATCTGCGCCGGCTGCGAAGAAACCCGTGATCTGGCCAAGGCTGTTGCGGAATACAAGCCGGCTGCCAAGTAACAAGCGCTCAAACACCCTCCTGGCATCGTCGTGCTGCCGGGAGGGTTGTGAGTTGCTGGAGATGCGCGGCTTTCGATGATCCGAAAGAGACAAAACAATGACAAATGCTGATCGCCTCAAATACCTGCGCGTCGCCCTGACGCTGACAGGCCTCATCTTTACTTTTGCCTTTTGGCCGCTCACCATCGTCTGGCCTTCGGGCTGGGCCTGGCATACGGAGGGCCGTTCGCACTACCTTGAGATGATGATAGGCCTGTACGCAACGCTGGGTGTCTTCCTTTTGCTGGCGGCCCGCAACCCGCTGCTGCACCGCAGCCTCATCTGGTTCACCGTCTGGTCCAGCGTCGTGCACGGCGGGATCATGGCGGTGCAGTCCTTCAGCGGCCACCACACCATGGGCCATCTTTGGGGTGACGTGCCGGCGCTGTTTGTGGTGGCAGCCGTGCTGGGCTTGTTGATGCCTCGCGAAACCTGAACCGGAAGAACCCCATGACACACCCCACTTCGCGAACGCTGGCATCCGCCCTGCTCTTGCTCGCCGGCCTGGCCTTTTCCGCCTGGGCCGGCGCCGCCAACCTCTCGGTGCTGGTGCTCGACAAGGAAGGCAAGCCGGCGCCCGATGCGGTCGTGGTGGTCGTGCCCTCGGCCAGTACCGGTGCAGCCCCAACCCCGCTGCCCAGCCAGGTCACGATTTACCAGGAAAAGATGCGCTTTGTACCGGCCGTCAGCGTGGTGGCCGTGGGCGCGAAGGCCCAGTTCGTCAACAACGACCCGTGGGAACACCACGTGCGCGGCTCGGCCGCCGGCGCGGCACAGTTCAATGCCGCGGCGGGCGAAGGCTTTGAGCTGCGCCTGGACGGCAAGCCCGAAGGCAAACCGGCCAGAACGGCCGATGCCACGTTCACCAAGGCCGGCGCCGTGCTGCTGGGCTGCCACATCCACGGCTCCATGCGCGGCCACGTGTATGTGAGCGAATCACCCTGGGCCATTCTGACGAATGCCGAAGGCGTGGCGCAGATCACGCAGCTTCCCGAAGGCGTCGCGCAGATCAAGGTCTGGCATGCCGACCAGTTGATAGACATCGCGCCGCAGGCTTACACCGTGACCGCTTCGCCGGGGAAACTTACGCTGCAATTGAGCGTCGTGCCGCGCCGCCGGCGGATCTAAGGGAAGAAAGGCGACACGCCGCCGCAGCCATGACGACACATGCCTGACATGTCCGGCGGTTAAAAACCGCAGACACCCATCATCAGGATACGTTTTCATGCTGCATGCCAATCGCCGCGGTTTTGTCATGGGCCTCGTGGCCACCGCCTCTCTCACCGCGGCCAATACCCAGGCCCAAACCCAGACCACCGCCCGGAGTCTTCCGCCCCTGCCGGCGGGCAGTGCGCAAGCCATGGCCACCGATCGCGGCTACTGGGCTGCCGTCAGGTCGCTCTACACCGTGACGCCCAAAACGGTGAACCTGGAAAACGGCTACTGGGGCATCATGGCCGACCCGGTGCGCAGCGAGTACCAGGCCAAGACCGACATGGTGAACCGCGAGAATTCCTACTATGCGCGTTCGCAGTTCGACGGCGATGCGACCGAAGCCCGCAAGCTGCTGGCCGCCGCCGTGGGCGCCGCTCCGGGGGAGATCGCCTTCACGCGCGGCGCCACCGAAGCCCTGCAGCTGCTGATAGGCGGCTACAACAAACTCAGCGCGGGCGACAGCGTGCTGTTTTGCGACCTCGACTACGACTCCATGCAGTACGCGATGAACTGGCTCAAGGACAGGCGCGGCGTGAACGTGGTCAAGTTCAGCATCCCCGAGCCCGCCACGCGCGAAGCCGTGCTGCAAACCTACCGGGAAGCCCTGGCCAACAACCCCAAGGCCAAACTGCTGCTGCTCACGCACGTCAGCCACCGCACGGGGCTGGTAATGCCCGTGGCCGAGATCGCCGCGATGGCCAGGGCCCGCGGCGTGGACGTGGTGCTGGACGCCGCGCACTCCTGGGGCCAGATCGACTTCAAGGTGCAAGATCTCGGCGTGGACTTCGTCGGCTTCAACCTGCACAAGTGGATAGGCGCACCCGTCGGCCTGGGTTTTATGTACGTCGCCAAAGGGCGGCTGCCCGATATAGACCGCGCGATGGCCGACGAGGACTGGCCGGCCGACGACATCCGCTCGCGCGTGCACAGCGGCACCTCCAATTTCGCGGCCCTGCTGACCCTGCCGAGGGCGCTGGCCCTGCATGCGGAAATCGGCCCCAAGGCCAAGGAGCTTCGCCTTCGCTACCTGCGCGACTACTGGGTCGGCCGCGCCCGCGAACTCAAGGGCGTCGACATCCTGACGCCGGACCAGCCCGGCATGGCCGCGGGCATCACCTCTTTCCGCCTGGCCGGCAGGACAAAGCCGGACGACTACAAGGCGCTGGTGGCGCAGCTGCGCGACAGCTATGGCGTGCTGACGGTGCGCCGCACCGGCGTGGCCAAAGGCCCCTGCATACGTGTCTCCCCGGCGCTCTACACCACCGAGGCCGACCTGGACCGGCTGGTCTCGGCCCTGAAAACCCTGGCCGCGGCCTGAGGCGCGGTGGCCGGGGCGGCCCGGCCTGTCACGAGGGCTTGCAAAAAAAAGCGTTTGGCGTCGACCCTGACGGCTTGCGGCCGTTGACAGAAGCTTTCACGAAACTTACATTGAAGCTTCCGCACGGAGGCTTTATGTCCGATCCCTCTGATCCTTCCAACGCACCCACACCTACCCGGTCGCCCTACTGGCACCACATCACGCTGGCCCAGTTCCAGCGCCTGAAGGACTGGCGCGAGGTACAGCGAGCGGCGCACCCCCTCGAATGCCAGCTCTGGGAAGCGGTGCTGACAATCTGGCTCATGGGCTGGACGGGCTGGCTGCCGGCTTATACCTTTGACGCGGCCTGGGCCTACCCGCTGTGCGCGCTGGGCGTCCTGGCGCCGCGGCTGTATGTCTATGCAAGAGCGCGGGCGCACCTGGCGCGGCGTCTCAGGTGTGACTGGCTGGACTTGGTCGCCTGACCCGGTCTGACTTAGAGTGGGGGCATGAACGCTCCCACCCCACCCTCCCTGACCTGCTTCACCCTTACCACCACCGGCCACGTCGCCCACCTGGTGCTGAATCGCCCCGAGGCGATGAACACCATGCACCCGCTGTTCTGGCGCGAGCTGGACGCGGCGCTCACGCATCTCCATAAAACCGGCGAGGCACGCGTGCTGGTGATCTCCAGCACCGGCAAACACTTCAGCGCGGGCATGGCGCTGGAGACCTTCGGCAGCGGCATCGCCATGGACGACCAGAGCCCCGAAGGCCGGGCGGCCATCTTCGACCTGCTGACGGACATGCAGGCCACCTTCACCAAACTCGAGACTTTGCGCATCCCCGTGATCGCGGCCATCCAGGGCGGCTGCATAGGCGGGGCGGTCGACATGGTGACGGCCTGCTGCCTGCGCTACGCCACGGCCGACGCGTTTTTCTGCATCCAGGAAATCAACATCGGCATGGTGGCCGACGTGGGGACGCTGCAGCGCCTGCCCAAGCTGCTGCCGTTGGCCGTCGTCAAGGAACTGGCCTACACCGGGCGACGACTGCCGGCGGCCAGAGCACTGGGTTACGGGCTGGTCAACGAGGTGTTTGATTCAGCGGACGCCATGCTGGCCGCCGCGATGCAATGCGCGAACGAAATCGCCGCCAAGCCGCCGGTGGCGGTCTGGGGCAGCAAACAGGCCATCCATTACGCGCGCGACCACTCGGTGGACGATGCGCTCCGGCAAATGGGCTGGCTGCAGGGTGCGATCTGGAGCAACGCGCATGTGCGCGAGTCCGTGATGGCCATGAAGGAAAAGCGCGCGGGGCAGTTCCCCGGGCTTACGCCGCTCAAGAACTTCAGCGAGTTCGGGCAGTAAACCGGGGCGTTCTTACTGCCGTGCAGTGCGTATGCTGGGCGGCAGCGCCTGCGGATGGCTGGTGCGGAACGGGTTGATGTCCAGCCCGCCGCGCCGCGTGTAGCGCGCGTAGACCGAGAGCTTCAGCGGTTTGCAGCGCGTCCAGATGTCCATGAAGATGCGCTCCACGCACTGCTCATGGAACTCGTTGTGGTTGCGAAAGCTCACCAGGTACTGCAGCAGGCCTTCCTGGTTGATCTGCGGGCCGGCGTAGCGGATCTGCACGCTGCCCCAGTCGGGCTGGCCGGTGACCAGGCAGTTGCTTTTGAGCAGGTTGCTGGTCAGCGTCTCCTCGACGGGTGGCTCGTCGAATTCGGCGAACAGCAGCTCGGGCGCGGGCTGGTAGTGGATGCACTCCACGTCCAGCCGGTCCAGGTTCAGGCCATCAAGCTCGTGCACCGGCTCGCGGTCGAACAGCTCGGGGCCCAGGGTCTTGATGCCGACGCCCATGCCCACCACGGCGTTGAGGTCGGCGCGAATCCGCTCGCGCACGTCGCGCGCATCCGCGAACCGCGTGTTGTTGAAGCTGTTGAGGTAGAGCTTGAAGGACTTGCTCTCGACGATGTTGGGCGATTCGCAGGGCACGGTGATCTGGGCCAGCGCCACCTGGGGCTTGCCGCGCAGGTTGAGCCAGCTGAGTTCAAACGCCGTCCACAGGTCTGCGCCGAAAAAAGGCGGCGTGCCGGTGACGCCGATTTCGGCGCGTTTGCCTTCGCGCGGGATGGGAAACAGCAGCGAGGCGTCGTACTGGTCGATGTAGGCCGAGGGTTTGCCGAGCTGGGATTGTTCAGGGGTGTTCATGTCCCCATTTTCGCAGCTAACCGCACCGCGCAGCGAAGGGCCGCCCCGAGCAAGCGACGGCCCCCTCGGGGGGCAGCGAAGTACACGAAGTGACGAGCGTGGGGGCTCTATTTTTCAGCTGTGGGCCTTGAAGTGAGGGATCAGGTGCGCAAGCAGACACTCCACCACCCCCGGCGGCAAATCATGGCCCATGCCTTCAATGCTTTCAAAACGCGCACCCGGAATGCGCCTGGCCGTGTCCTGGCC
>NZ_JBFUBY010000116.1:0-12451 GCF_056405515.1 Polaromonas sp. P1_G2 | reverse complement strand
GGCAACAGGTTCACGTGCCTCGCCGCCCGACGCCACGCTGAAGGGCGGCGGGAAGGTCGAATACACCTGCCCGATGCATCCGCAGATCCGTCAGATGGGGCCGGGCAGTTGTCCTATCTGCGGTATGGCACTCGAGCCTGTGGTGGCAAGCAGCGACACGGGCGACAGTCCCGAACTGAGGGACATGACCCGCAGGTTCTGGATTGGCCTGGTGCTCACCTTGCCCGTTTTCGCGCTGGAAATGGGCAGCCACCTGCTCAACATCGGCCATTGGGTGCAGCCCCAGACTTCGAACTGGATACAGATGGCGCTTGGCACGCCTGCCGTGCTGTGGGCGGGATGGCCTTTCTTCGTTCGGGCCTGGGCGTCGGTCCGGAACCGAAGTCTCAATATGTTCACGTTGATCGCACTCGGCACGGGAGCGGCCTGGATCTATTCGATGGTGGGCACGCTCGCGCCCGCGCTGTTTCCGGCTGAACTGCGGGGCGATCATGGGGCGGTCGCCATCTACTTTGAAGCCGCCGCAGTGATCACTGTGCTGGTCCTTCTCGGCCAGGTGCTTGAACTGCGCGCCCGCGAGAAGACGTCGGGCGCCATCAAGGCCCTGTTGGACCTGGCGCCCAAGACCGCGATCCGCGTCCGTGCCGACGGATCGGATGAAACGGTTCAGATCGACGCTATCCAGGTCGGTGAGCGGCTACGGGTTCGTCCCGGCGAGAAGGTGCCGGTGGACGGCGAACTCACCGAGGGCAAAGGAACCGTCGACGAGTCGATGGTGACCGGCGAACCCATGCCCGTATCCAAAGCGCCGGGTTCCAAAGTCACCGCCGGAACGATCAACCAGACGGGCGGCTTTGTCATGCGTGCGGAAAAGGTGGGGGCCGACACGCTGCTCTCCCAGATCGTGCACATGGTCGCGGCCGCACAGCGCAGCCGCGCGCCCATTCAACGCATGGCCGACCAGGTCGCCGGGTGGTTCGTTCCGGCTGTGATCGCGGTGGCCATGGCCACCTTCGCCGTGTGGCTGCTGTGGGGCCCCAGTCCCGCGCTTTCCTATGCCCTGATCACCTCCGTGGCGGTCCTCATCATCGCCTGTCCTTGTGCGCTGGGTCTCGCGACGCCCATGTCCATCATGGTGGGGGTTGGGCGCGGTGCGCAGCATGGGGTGCTGATCCGCGATGCCGAGGCGCTGGAGCGCATGGAGAAGGTTGACACCCTGGTGGTCGACAAGACCGGTACCCTGACCGAAGGCCGGCCCAAGGTCGTGCACATCGAGCCGGCCGCTGGATTTGAACCTGACGACATTCTTCAGAAGCTCGCGAGCGTCGAACGCGCCAGCGAACATCCACTCGCGATGGCCGTCGTGGCCGCGGCCCAGGATCGCAAGCTGTCCTTTACGGAGGTGACCGATTTCGACTCTCCGGTTGGCAAGGGCGTTGTCGGCCGTCTTGGCGGGATCCAGCTTGTGAGCGGGGCGGCCAAATTCCTTGCCGAGCAGCACATCGACGTGTCGCCGCTCCAGGCCGCGGCAGAGGAACAGAGGACCCGATCCGCGACGGTCATCTTCGTGGCGTGGGATGGCAGGCTGGCAGGCTTCGTCGCTATCGCCGATCCGATCAAGCAGACCACGCCTGCCGCCCTCCATGCGCTGCGCGAAGCGGGCGTGAGAATCGTGATGCTGACAGGCGACGGGAAGACAACTGCCCTGGCGGTGGGAAAGCAGCTCGGAATCGACGAGGTTGTGGCGGAGGTGTTCCCCGAAGACAAGGCGAAGATCGTCCAGCGTCTGCGCAGCGAGGGACGCATCGTGGCAATGGCGGGGGACGGCGTGAACGATGCGCCGGCGCTGGCCGCCGCGGAAGTCGGCATCGCCATGGGCACCGGCACGGACGTCGCCATGGAAAGCTCGGGGGTGACGCTGCTAAAGGGCGACCTCATGGGCATTGTGCGCGCGCGCCGGCTCTCGCGTGCCACCATGCGCAACATCCGGCAGAACCTTTTCCTGTCCTTTGTTTACAACGTGGCCGGCGTGCCTCTGGCTGCCGGGGTTCTCTATCCGTTCTTCGGCTGGCTGCTATCACCCATCATCGCGGCTGCGGCCATGGCGCTGTCGTCGGTGAGCGTCATTGCCAACGCGTTGCGGTTGAGGACGGTACGCGTGGAAGAGGACACGCGCAGCTCCACAAAATGAGCGCCGCTTCTCACCTGGACCCGGCTCTCGAGGCCCGCCGCCGCCTGGGCACTCTCCTTGTCACGGTGCCCAGGTTGCTGAACCGGCACTTGCGGCCAGTGCTCGGGTGGCGCCGTTTCGCCTTCATTCCAAAACTTTTCGCTCTTGCCGGGACTTACAGGAAACAATTTTCCAGGCCGGGCGATGACGCGCAACTGCAGCGCGTCAAAGCTACTTTCCTGTTGGTCGGTGTCCTCTACAACGAACTGGCGAAACCGGAGGGCGCCGAACGCGCGTTGTCGACAACACAATCTTTTTTGCAGGACCTGGCTTGCGCCGTGCAGAGAAAAGCCTACTTCCCGCCGGGCGGTGAGGCCAGGACCTGGGATTATTTTCATGATGCGCACGAGGCGCAGATGCGAGAGGGCTTCATCAGCACGAACGAGAACGACGGCATCCACCGTTCGGACAAACTGGTCACGCTCGACATCGTGCGCTGCCGCTCCCACGAATGCTTCAGGGACATGGGCAACCCGGCAATCACACTGGCGTTCTGCCGGTCTGACGAGACGGTGTTCAACGWATATTCGCCGATCATGCGCTTCCACCGGGGTCCCGTACCGGTTAACACGATTGCGCGCGGCGCGGCGCGATGCACGTTCATCTACGAACGAGAGTCGGCCTGAAGCACGGCGCAGAACGCAGGTTCGGCAGCCTGAAACTCGCGGTTTTCAGCCGCGATCTTCACAGGCAATTGATTTACGTCAAGGGCTGACCCCGTCATCCGCCATACCCTTCGCTGGTGGCCGGTGCCTGCGCAGCGCCCGACCGCAGCTTGTTGCGCGCAACCTTACAAGGAGCAGAACCATGTCCGGCAAAACCCTCATCGTTTGTTATTCCAACACCGGGACATCGCGCCGCGTTGCTGATCTCCTGTCCGGTAAATTCCAGTGGCCGCGCGGGGAGGTCAGCGAAGCACGCTCGCGCGCGGGCACCGCGGGTCAGCTGCGCTGCGTACTGGATTCGCTGCTCAGGCGCCATCCCTCCATCCGTTACGAAGGGCCGGACCCGCGGGGTTTTGAGACGGTCGTGCTGATCGCGCCCATCTGGCTTGCCGAACTGGCCGGGCCCATGCGCACTTTTGTGCGCGACCATGCGTCGGGACTCAAGCGGGTGGCGGTCATCTCGGTGATGGGCGGGCAGGGCGCCACCAACGCCTTCGCGGAGATTGACCGGATACTCGGCCGGCCGCCGATATTGTCGACCTCGTTCACCGCGCGCGCGGTGGACGACGGCAGCTATGCCTCCGGCCTGGAGGCGTTCGGCGGCGCGGTCCGGGACAACGCAAAAAATGAGGAAACGGTGCGGCCGGCGGACTTGTCGCCCAGCGCGGTTTGATGGCCATGGCCTCGATACACCAACTGCTGGTTCCGGTGGATGGCAGCCAGACCTCGGTCAAGGCGCTGGAGGCCGCGATCGAGCTGGCGCGCCTGAACGTTGCGCGCCTGCGGCTGCTTTACGTGATCGACGAGCTGGACTACGTCAATGGCTTCGAGACGGCCAAAGCCTACTGTCAAGAGACACTTCCGCGCATGCGTAGCGATGGAGAAAGGCTGCTGGCACAGATGCGCAGCCTGGCCGGCATGAAGGGCGTGGTCTGTGACAGCGTGCTGCTGGAGTCGGGCCCCGGCCGCCTCTGCGATGTGGTCGCCGAGCAGGCCGGGCAGGTCCACGCCGACATGATCGTGCTGGGTTCGCACGGGCGCCGCGGCCTGGACCGCGTGCTGATGGGTAGCGATGCCGAGCAGATCGTTCGGCACAGCAGGGTTCCGGTGCTGGTGGTGAAAGGCTGATGATCAGCCTCCGTCCGGACCGACCTCGGTGCCGGCGTTACCCGCCAGCATCTCCTCGATCCGGGCGAGCGAGCCTATCAGCGCCTTCTTGCCGGTCTTCAGGACGAAGCCGGTGGCGGCCTGCACCTTGGGCCCCATGGAGCCCGCGGGGAAGCTGTGGCCCTGCAGTTCCCTTGGGGTGACTTTTCCCAGGGCGCGCTGCGAGGGTGTTCCCCAGTCGAGGTAAACGGCGTCCACGTCGGTGGCAATCACCAGGCGGTCGGCCCCCAGTTCCTGCGCGAGCAGGGCGCTGCTCAGGTCCTTGTCGATCACGGCGTCGACGCCTTCCAGGGAACGCCCATCGGCCGCGCGCACCACCGGGATGCCGCCGCCACCCGCGGCGATCACCACGGCCTCATGCTGCAGCAGCCAGCGGACCGGGTCCACGCCCAGCACGCTTGCCGGGAGCGGCGATGCCACGACGCGCCTGAAACCCGTGCCGTCGGGTGCGACATGCCAGTGCATGGCCTGCGCAATCCGCTCGGCTTCTTCTTTCGTATAGACAGGCCCTATCGGTTTGGTGGGCTGCCCGAAAGCCGGGTCGGCGGGATCGACTTCCACGCGCGTGAGCAGGGTGACCACGGGGCGGCCGGGCGGAAGGTGGTTGGCGAGTTCCTGCTCCAGCAGGTAGCCGATCATGCCCTCCGTCTGCGCGCCCAGCACGTCGAGCGGGTAGGGCGCCACCGCCGCGTAGGCCGAGTTTTGCAGCGCCAGCAGGCCTATCTGCGGCCCGTTGCCGTGCGTCACCACCAGTTCATGGTGCAGCGCGACGCGCGCCAGCTGGGCCGCCACGCCCCGGATGTTTTCCAGCAGGTGCTGCGCGCTGAGCGACTGGCCCCGGCGCAGCAAGGCATTGCCGCCCAGCGCGATCACCAGCTTCATGTGAGCGTGGCCACCAGCACGGCCTTGATGGTGTGCATGCGGTTTTCCGCCTGCGTGAACACAATGGACGCGTCGGATTCAAAGACCTCATCGGTCACCTCGATCTCGCTGAGGCCGTAGCGCTCGTTGATCTGGCGGCCGACCTCGGTGTCCAGGTTGTGGAAGGCCGGCAGGCAATGCATGAACCGGGTCCGCGGATTGCCGGTGGCTTTCATCAGGGCGCTGGTGACCTGGAAGGGCAGCAGCTGCTCTATCCTGAGCTTCCAGGTCTCGTCGGGCTCGCCCATGGACACCCAGACGTCGGTGTAAAGAAAGTCCGCGCCCCTGACCGCTTCGGCCGGATCGCTGCTGAGGGTGATGCGTGCGCCCGTCGTCTTCGCCAGTTCGCGCATCTCGGCGACCAAGGCCGGCGGCGGCATCAGCGCGGCGGGCGCGGCGATGCGCACGTCCATGCCCATCTGCGTGCCGCCCACCAGCAGCGAGCAGCCCATGTTGAAGCGGGCGTCGCCGAGGTAGCAGAAAGACAGCTCGTGCAGCGGCTTTTCGCCGAACTCCTGCATGGTCAGCAGGTCGGCCAGCACCTGGGTGGGGTGCGCCTCGTCGGTGAGYCCGTTCCAGACCGGGACATGCGAAAAACGCGCGATCTCTTCGACCACCGCCTGGTGGAAACCGCGGTACTCGATGCCGTCGTACAGCCGGCCGAGTACACGCGCCGTGTCCTTCAGGGATTCCTTGTGCCCCAGCTGTGAGCTGACCGGGTCGATGWAGGTCACGTGGCCGCCCTGGTCGTGCACCGCGACTTCGAAGGCGCAGCGTGTGCGGGTGGAGGCTTTCTCGAAAATCAGCGCGATATTTTTGCCCTTGAGGCGGGCCAGTTCGTTGCCGGCGTATTTGGAGCGCTTGAGCTCGGCAGCCAGGTCCAGCAGGAAACGGATGTCCCGCGGGGAGAAATCCTTGAGGTCCAGCAGGCTGCGGTTGTGAAGGTTAAAGCTCATGGGCTGCTGTCTTTCGGTTTGCTCGGTGGTTTTCAGGCAGCGTCGCGCTCAATCGGGCAGGACATGCAGTGGCTGCCGCCGCGGCCGCGCCCCAGCTCGCCGCTGGGGATGGTGATGACTTCGACGCCGGCCTTGCGCAGCAGGGTGTTGGTGTGGGTGTTGCGGTTGTAGGCCATGACGACGCCGGGCGACAGCGCCAGCACGTTGTTGCCGTCGTCCCACTGTTCGCGTTCGGCCTCGTAGGCATTGCCGCCGGTGGCGACGACCCTCAATTTCTGCAGGCCCAGGGCCTGCGCGAGCACTTCCAGAAAGGGCCCGGTTTCGGCCCTGACGTCCAGCGTGCCGGCTTCATCGCCGGGCCTGAGGCTGAACACGCGTACGGCCTGCACGATTTCCGGGAACACCGTCACCAGGTCGCGGTCGCAAAAAGTCAGCACCGTGTCCAGGTGCATGGCGCCGCGCGACTTGGGCAACTGGGCGGCCAGCACCCGGGTCGCGGCGCCGCGGGCAAACAGGCTGCGCGCGAGCTGGGTCACCGCCTGCGGCGAGGTCCGCTCGCCCATGCCGACCAGCACCAGGCCCTTGCCCAGGGGCATGACATCACCGCCTTCCAGCGTGGCCTGCGGATGCGGCTGGCCGGGGTCGCCCCACCATTCGGTGACCTTGCCCGCGAACGCGGGGTGAAAACGGTAGATGGCCGCCATGAGCTGGCTTTCGCGCCGGCGCGCGGGCCAGTACATGGATCCCAGCGCCACGCCGTCGCCAATCCAGCAACTGCTGTCGCGTGTGAACAGCGTGTTCGGCAGCGCGGGCAGCAGCAGGTCCGACGGGCTTGCGCAGGCGGCCGTGAGGCCGGGCAGCTTGAAGGGCAGGTCGGCCGGTGTCAGCCCGCCGATCAGGAATTCGGCCAGCCGGGCCGGCGGCAACTCGCGCAGCCAGGGCCGCAGGATGGCGGCGGCCTCAAAGTCGGTGCCGGCCAGCTTGCGGTCCAGCAGCCGGTCTCGCGCCAAAGGGTTGCCGAGCGTAACGGCGAGGAGGTCGTGCAGTTCCAGTACTTCCACGCCTTGCTCCGTCATGGCGCTGGTGAACGCATAGTGGTCGTTCCTGGCCTGCGCGACCCACATCACGTCGTCGAACAGCATGTCCCGGCAATTCGCCGGCGTCAGGCGCATGTGCGCCAGGCCCGGCCTGCAGACCAGCACCTTGCGCAGCCGGCCCGTCTCGGAATGGACGCCGGCCATCAGAGGCCCAGCTTTCCGGCGGCCAGCATCCAGCCTGCCACGGCCGCCAGCGCGAGCAGCGCTGCGAGCATGGCCTTTTCGCCCGCGGTAAAGGGCTGCTTGCGGGCCTGTTTTTTGGCGAAGAAGTACAGGGCCGCGCCGGGGGCGTATAGCAGGGCGCTCAGCAGCAGGTATTTGGCGCCKGCSGCATACAGSAGCCACAGGCAGTACRCCGASGCRAGCGCGGCCACCGGCAGG
The DNA here is from genome assembly GCF_056405515.1 of Polaromonas sp. P1_G2. Lineage (NCBI taxonomy): Bacteria > Pseudomonadati > Pseudomonadota > Betaproteobacteria > Burkholderiales > Comamonadaceae > Polaromonas > Polaromonas sp. P1_G2. The sequence goes on along the minus strand of NZ_JBFUBY010000116.1, from coordinate 5,034 downwards.
TCCAGCGGCCCACGCGCACCTTGCGGTGCCTGGCCTTTGCCCTCACCACGCTCACCCCGCGCGGCCAGCTTCAGGCCGTAAAGCGCACTGAACAGGTAGGGCAGCAAGATCATCGCGGTCGACAGCGAGATCAGCGCCAGGTAAGAAGCCTTGGACACCAGCGTGACGATGAGGAAGACCTGCACCATGGCGCTGCTCAGCCACAGGGCATTGGCCGGAACACCCTTGCCGCTCTGGCGGCCCAGCCATTCGGGCATCACGCCGCTGTTGGCCGGCGTGAAGAGGGATTCGGCGGCCAGCAGCGTCCAGGCCAGGAAGCCGCCACCGACGGAAATGATCAGGCCTATATAAATAAGCACGGCGCCCCAGGTGCCCACGGCTTTCTCAAGAACGCCCGCCATGGAGGGGTTCTTGAGTCCGGCCAGTTCAGGCTGTGTGAAGATGCCCAGGGACAGCAGCGAGACGGCCATGAGAAGGGCCAGGCAGATGAGGAAACCGATCACCGTGGCCTTGCCGACATCCTTGCGTTGCCGGGCGCGTGMCGAGTAGACGCTGGCGCCCTCGATGCCGATGAAAACCCACACCGTGACCAGCATGGTGCTCTTGACCTGGTCCAGCACGGAGCCGAGCTTGGCGCCACCCCAGAAGTCCAGGCTGAAGGTGGGCGCCTGGAAAGCGGCCACGGCCAGCACGATGAACAGCAGCAGGGGAATGACCTTGGCCACCGTGACCACGGCATTGACCCAGGCGGCCGTGTTGATGCCTCGCAGCACCAGCGCATGCACCACCCACAAGACGACTGACGCGCCGGCGATGGCCGCGGGGGTGTTGCCCTCGCCGAAAGCCGGGAAGAAATAGCCGAGCGCACCGAAGGCGGCCACCAGGTAACCGACGTTGCCTATCCAGGCGCTGATCCAGTAACCCCAGGCGGAGTTGAAGCCGACGTACTCACCCGAGAGGGCGCGCGCATAGGCGTAAACGCCGTTGTCCAGTTCGGGCTTGCGCAGGGCCAGCGTCTGGTAGACGCGCGCCAGCACCAGCATGCCCAGGCCGGTGACCAGCCAGCCGATCAGGATGGCGCCCGCGCCGGCGCCGGCCGCCATGTTTTGCGGCAGGCCGAAGATGCCGCTGCCGATGATGGAGCCGATGACCAGCGCGACCAGCAATGCCAGGCCCAGGCTGCCTTGGGACTGCCGCACGGTGGGGATGGCCCGCGGCACCGAAGCCGGCGAGGGGGTCGTTGACAGTGTGTTCATGGAATGCTTTCAGGAGGTGAACGGCTACTGGACCAGCAGCACCGGCACGTCGACGTCCGCCACCACGCGCTGGGCGACGCTGCCGAGCAGGGCGCGGCCGAACAGGCCATGGCCGTGGGTGCCCAGGACCAGCATGTGCACTTTCTCGCGCTTGGCCGCCTGCACGATTTGTGTGGCTGGCGTGCCGGCGACCCAGGAGGCCCGGTAGTGGAGACCGTGTTGCTTGAGGAAGCGTTCAATCGGTTTCAGCACTTTGTCGGCCTCTTCCTGGTGCCAGGCACGCACGGTGGCGGCGCCCAGCAGGGTCTTGACGCGCGGGGTAACGGCCGGCTGCACGTTGAGCACGATCAGTTCCGCGTCCGGCCCCATCAGGGTTTCATGGGTGACCAGGAAGGCCAGGGCCTTTTTGGTGAACTTGCTGCCGTCAACGGCCAGAAGGACTCTCATGGTGCTCTCCGTCAAGGGTGGGGTCAGCGCAAGACGAGTACGGGGATATTGCTGTGCGTGAGCACCTGCTGGGTCTCGCTCCCGAGCAGGATGCGGGAAATGCCCTTGCGGCCGTGCGAGGCCATCACGATGAGGTCGCACTTGTTCTTTTTGGCCGCGGCCATGATGGCCGTGGCGACCAGGTCGGACCTGGCGGTCACGGCCTTGGCGGTGACGCCGACGGCCTCGGCGGACTTCTGCGCCGCGTCGGCGATGGCCTGGCCTTTGCTGGCCCAGTCTTTTTCGATGCGCCCGATTTCCTGCGGCGAGATGGTGGCGCCGCCTWCAAAGTAGCTCATGGGATAACGCGGGACGACGTTGAGCACCACCAGGGTGGCCTCCAGGGATGCCGCAAGGCCTATGGCCTCCTTGACCGCTTTTTTGGAGAGCGTGGAGCCGTCGGTGGCAACAAGAATACGTTTGTACATGGTGGTTCTCCTGTGTTGATGTGCCGCAGTCTAGGAGCGCCCAAGCGCCGCGGGCTTGATCCAGGTCAAGGGTTTCGCCTGCGCCCTGCGTAAGCTCGGTCCATGCAAGCCGCTTCCCCCCTGTTTCACCCTGGCCTTGTGGCGCCCGGCGCCGACAGCACCGGTAAAGCCGGCGCATGGGCCGCGCTGGACGAGCCGGCCGAATGGGAGGGTTTCAGCCGGCCGGTGCCGGGCCGCGAAGGCTGGTGGGAGTCCTGCCTGGCGATCGAGGGCATGCACTGCGCGGCCTGCGCGCTCACGGTCGAGGAGGTGCTCCGCAAGCTGCCCGGTGTGGACACGGTGCAGGTCAACGGCGCCACCGCCACGGCGCGGCTTCAGTGGCAAGCGCTGGGCACGCGTCCTTCGGCCTGGATGGCCGCCTTGCACGAAACCGGTTACGGCGCATTGCCGGCCGGCGACCTGCTACTGGCCGGCAATCGGGTGCGGGCCCAGCGCCTGATGCTGTGGCGCTGGCTGGTGGCCGGCTTCTGCATGATGCAGGTGATGATGTATGCAGCGCCGGCCTACCTGTCGGCGCCCGGCGAGATCACGCCCGACATCCAGGCCTTGCTGGGCTGGGCCTCCTGGGTGCTGACCTTGCCGGTGCTGCTGTTCTCCTGCTGGCCGTTCTTCTCGGCGGCGCTGCGCGACCTGCGGAACCTGCGCATCGGCATGGACGTGCCGGTGGCGCTGGGCGTGCTGATCGCCTTCGGGGCGAGCACGGCCGCGACCTTTGACCCGGCCAGTCCCTGGGGACTGCACGCCTCGTATGACTCGGTGCCCATGTTTGTGTTCTTCCTGCTGTCGGGCCGGCTGCTGGAACAGCGCCTGCGCGATCGCACGGCCGGCGCGCTGGAGGCGCTGATGCGGCGGCTGCCGGACAGCGTGGAGCGGCAGGAGGCCGACGGCAGCTTCCGCGCGGTGGCCGTGCGCCGCCTGGTGGCCGGCGACCTGGTGCGCGTGCTGCCGGGCCAGGCCTTTCCCGCCGACGGGGCGGTGGAGGGTGGCGAAAGCCGCGTCGACCAGTCGCTGCTGACGGGCGAGTCCAAGCCCTTGTTGCGGCGGGTGGGTGACGGTGTCATCGCCGGCAGCCACAACCTCACGGGGGTGCTGCTGGTGCGCGTGCAGCGGGTCGGGCCGCAAACCCGCTACGCCGGGATCGTCGCCCTGATGGAACAGGCTTCGGTCGAGAAACCCGGCCTGGTGCAACTGGTGGACCGCATCGCGGGACCTTTCCTGGTGGCCGTCCTGGTGGCGGCCGCGGCAGCCGCTGCGTGGTGGTGGCCTTTCGGCCAGGCGCATGCCATGGCCGTCGCGGTCTCGGTGCTGATCGTGACCTGCCCCTGCGCCTTGTCGCTGGCAACCCCGGCGGCGATGCTGGCGAGCGCGGGGGCCCTGGCGCGGCGCGGCCTGCTGGTGCGCAAGCTGCAGGCGCTGGAGGGCTGCGCCGCCGTCGACACTGTGATTTTCGACAAGACGGGCACGCTGACGGAAGACCGCATGGAAGTCGTCATGGCCCATGTGCCCGCCGGCGTGAACCGGGATGAGGTGTGTGGCATGGCCGGCGCGCTGGCCCGTCACTCGCTGCACCCGGTTTCACGCGCCGTCGCCGCGCGCTTTCCGGCTGAAGCCTGGGTGGCCAGCGAGGTGGAGGAGGTCGCCGGCCGGGGCTTGCGCGGCAAGGTCGCGAGGCCGGACGGCAGCGGGGCGCGATACCTTTACCTGGGTTCCGCCTTTTTTTGCCGCGCGCCCGCGGGCCGTGAGGGCCCGGTGCTGCAAGCCCACCTGTCGGACGGCGAACATTACCTGGCGGGCTTCGAGCTTGACGAGGCGATACGGCCCGACGCCGCGCAGGCGGTGACGGCCTTGCTCGGGCTCGGCATCCGGGTGCAGCTGCTTTCGGGTGATACCGCCCAGGCCGTGGCCCGCCTGGCGCGCCGGGCCGGTATTGAATGGTGCTTCGGCGAATGCACGCCGGAGGCCAAGCTGGCGCATGTGCGCGGCCTGCAGCGCGAGGGCCACCGGGTCATGATGGTGGGCGACGGCATGAACGACGGGCCGGTGCTGGCCGCGGCCGACGTGTCCATGGCCATGGGCCAGGCCGTCCCGCTGGCCCAGGCCAGGGCGGATTTCATCATGGCCGGCAATCGGCTTCTCAGCGTGGCGGCGCTTGTCGAACAGGCACGGCGCACCCGCTCGGTGGTGCGCCAGAACCTGCTGTGGGCTGCGATCTATAACGCCGCCTGCGTCATCGGAACACTGAATGGACATCCTGTTCTTACTGATTCCGCTGTCCGTGGTGCTGGCGCTGCTGATCATTGGCGCGCTGGGCTGGGCGGTCTGGCGCGGCCAGTTTGAGGCGCTGGAGCAGGAAGCCGAGCGCATTCTTCACGACGATTGACCTGTATCAAGTGCCGCGCCGCCCGCCGCGCCGACACTTTGAAGCATCAAGACAAAAGGTGCTTCATGAACCAAGAATCGACGCAAGGGATCGCCTATCACGACACGGTGGTTCGCCAGTTCTCGCTGGCGGCCGTGCTCTGGGGTGTGGTGGGCATGGCGGTGGGCCTGTTCATCGCGGCCCAGCTGGCCTGGCCTGAACTGAACTTCGGCATCCCCTGGCTCAGCTACGGCCGGCTCCGGCCCCTGCACACCAATGCGGTGATCTTCGCCTTCGGCGGCTGCGCGCTGATCGGCAGCAGCTACTACGTGGTCCAGCGCACCAGCAGCGTGCCGCTGTTCGCGCCGCGGCTGGCCGCCTTTACCTTCTGGGGCTGGCAGCTGGTCATCGTGGCCGCCGCGATCAGCCTGCCGCTGGGCTACAC
>NZ_JBFUBY010000115.1:0-12050 GCF_056405515.1 Polaromonas sp. P1_G2 | reverse complement strand
ATGCTCATGTCGTCGCGGCAATCGGCAAAAATAGTTGGTTCGACAAAATTCCCCTCGGCCAGTCCGCTGGTCTTGAGCTGCTTGCCCCCGGCGACCAGCCGCGCGCCTTCAGCCACGCCTTTTTCGATGTAGTCGAGCACGCGCTTCATATGCGCGCGTGAAATCAGCGCGCCGACCTGCGTCGCCGGATCCATCGGGTCGCCGATGCGCAGCTTTCGGGTACGCGCCAGCAGCTGTTCCAGAAACGCATCGTGGATGTCCTCATGCACAAAGACCCGTGTGCAGTTGGTGCAGACCTCGCCCTGTGTATAAAAATTGCCGAGCATCGCGGCGGAAACCGCCTGCTTCAGGTCGGCATCGGGGAAAACCAGCAGCGCCGATTTGCCGCCCAGCTCCATGGTTGCGCGCTTCAGGGTTTTGGCGGCTTCCGCCATGACGGCCTTGCCGGTGCCGACCGAACCTGTGAGCGACACCTTGGCCACCGCCGGGTGCGTCACCAGCAGCCGGCCGGTGCGGCCATCGCCCTGCAGCACGTTAAACACGCCGTCCGGCACACCGGCCTCGGTGTAGATTTCCGCGAGCCTGGCGGCGCTGCGCGGCGTCAATTCGGAAGGCTTGAAAATCATGGCATTGCCGCAGGCCAGGGCCGGCGCCGACTTCCAACWTGCGATCTGCAGGGGATAGTTCCAGGCGCCGATTCCGACGCAGATGCCGAGAGGCTCGCGCCGCGTGTACGCAAAAGCGTTTTTGAGCCCGTAATGGTGGCCGTGAATCGTCGGCGCCAGGCCGGCGAAGTACTCAATGCAATCGGCGCCACTGGCGACGTCGACCACTTCGGCCTCCTGGATCGGCTTGCCGCAATCCGCCACCTCCAGTTCGGCCAGTTCGCGGTTGCGCGCGCGCAGCAGTTGCGCCGCCCGGTACAGGATGCGGCCGCGCTCCGCACCGGTCATCGCCGACCATGTGGCCAGCCCGGCTTGTGCCGCCTCGATCGCGCGTTCGACTTCCGGCGCCAGCGCCAATTCGACGCGGCATAAAACCTGGCCCGTGGCCGGATTCAGGTTTTCCAGTGTTTCCGAAGCGGTGCCGGGATGGTAAGCGCCGCCTATGTAGTTGCGTAGTGTCTGGGTTGTCACGAGCTCACCTTGTTCCGATGTTTTGCCGTGCAATCGCCGATCGCGGTCGATTGCTGTCGATTGCCTTGACGGCTCACTATAGGTTCAGGGTAGCCGGTGCTCTTGATGTATTACGACCGCGAGATGGCGCAAATTTCCGGGCCCCGCCCAAGCGGCGGGCGGCAGTGGGCAAGTCATTTGCGTGCCGGTGAAACAGCCTGCCGCATCACCGGCGCCTGCACGGACTGCAGCCGGTCCGCCCTGGGCGGGCAGCCGAACTTGTCCCGGTACACGCGCGAGAAATGTTCAAGCGACGAATAGCCGGCGCCGACCGCCACCTGCGCCACGCTCAGGTCGGTTTGCTGCAGCAGCTTGTGCGCGCGCGCCAGCCGCAGGTTGATGTAGTACTTCAGGGGAGCCAGCGATGTGTAGTGCTGGAACAGGCGTTCCAGCTGGCGCCGCGACAGCCCGACCCTGGTGGCGATCTCGTCGCAGGACACGGGGTCTCCCACGGTTTCCTGCATGAGGTTTATCGCGGCCTGGACATGCCTGCTGGCCTCGCCGGGGCGCTTGTTTGCGTTGCTCAGCAAGGAGTCCGTCGGGTAGCGAACCTGCGTGTACTGCATGTGCTGGGAAACCTCGTGCGCCAGGTCGGCGCCTTCGCGCTCGCCTATCCATTGCAGCATCATGTCCAGCGTTGACGTGGCGCCCGCACAAGTCAGGCGGCGCCTTTCTATGGTGTAAAACTGGTCCTTCGCGTTGACGTTCGGGTACAGCTCCTGGAAGCCCTCCAGGTTGTCCCAATGGATCGCCGCGCTATAGCCATCCAGCAAACCGGCAGCGGCCAGGATTTCGGCGCCGGTCTCGATGCCCGCGAGTTCCGCGCCGAATGCCGCCTGCCGCCTCAGCCAGTTTTTGATCTTGCGGTTCTTTGCATACCGCTTGGCCTCGAAGCTGGCGATGACGAAAACCGCGGAGAACTCCATGTCGTCGGATAACGCCGCATCGACCGGCACATGCATGCCGTGCGTCCCGACCACCGGGTCGCCGTCGACCGACAAGGTGGTCCATTCGAACAGCTTGCGCTGCATCAGCCAATTGGCCAGTACCAGCGGTTCCATCACCAGGGCCAGACCCAGATTGGAAAACTGCGGGATCAGCAGCAAGCCAACCTTGCGCGCCGCGGGTGCGGCTTTTGGCGAAATGCGCTCCCTGTTTTCTTCCCTCATATGGACCCGCCGTGCGTTGACAAACAGCCTATAAGGTATTTCGGGCAGCCCTTATCTGGTTGTTGGAATACGACATATGTTAGTCGCAATACGTCAATATTGACCGTTTTCCTAAACCTATAGTTCGTCAACGGAAGAGCACTGCTTCCCGGCATGCACCACTCGCCTTGCACCGGGAGTGGCTGAAAAAAGCATGCGGTGGGCAGGCCCGTTCCAGTCCCAGCAAATGCGCTATCCAACAAGGAAAACGTGACATGAGGTCTCTGCACATACTCGGCCCGGCTGCGGTTCTTGCCCTCACGCTTTGCGCCGGCCCCGCAAGCGCACAAAGCAAATTGCCGGGCGGCGCAAAAGAGGCGGAAAGCTGCCGCACGGTGCGTTTTGGCGATGTTGGCTGGAGCGACATCGCCGCCACCACAGGGCTGGCATCGGTGGTCCTGGAGGGCCTGGGTTACAGCCCGAAGACGACGCTGGCTTCGGTGCCGATTACCTTCGCGGGCATCAAGAGCAAGCAGATCGATGTTTTCCTTGGCTACTGGAACCCGAGCATGACGCCCATGATTGAGCCCTTCGTCAAGGCGGGCCAAATCAAGGTGCTGGACCAGCCCAACCTGGTCGGCGCCAAATACACGCTGGCCGCCAACGGCCCCGCTTTTGAAGGTGGCTTGAAGACCTTTGCCGACATCGCGAAATTTCGCAAAGAGCTCGATGGAAAAATCTACGGCATCGAAGCCGGCAACGACGGCAATCTTCTGATCCAGCGCATGATCGACAAGAATGAATTCGGCCTGAAGGATTTCAAGCTGGTCGAGTCGAGCGAAGCCGGCATGCTGTCCGAAATACAACGCTCGTCGCGCCTGAAAAAATGGGTCGTCTTCCTGGGTTGGGAGCCGCACCCGATGAACGTGCAGCTGAAGATGAAATACCTGGAGGGCGGCGACGCCGTGTTCGGCCCGAACTTCGGCGAGGCCAAGGTGTACACCGCGACCAGCACCGATTACCAGGCGCGCTGCCCGAACGCGGCCAGGCTGATCGGCAATCTGCAATTCAATACCGACCTGGAGAACCAGGTGATGGCGCCCATCACCAACAAGGTCAAGCCGAACGACGCGGCCCGTGACTGGTTGAAGAAGAACCCGGATGTGCTCAAGAAGTGGCTGGCCGAGGTCAGCACCTTTGACGGCAAGGACGGGTTGGCGGCGGTCAACAAGCACCTGGGTCTTTGATCGCGCCGCCACCGAAAAATTCACGGGGAGCTGGGTTTGGCCAGCCACCACTCGGCAATCCGAAAAACTTGATGGAGATTCGTATGAATAGGGTTAAAAAACTGTTGTCCGGCCTGTTGCTGGCGAGTGTTGCTTTCGGCTGCTCAGCCGTCGAATTGAAACACTGGCCCGCCGATGCCGCGGCCAAGCTCAATGCGCTGGTCAAGACGCATGCGAACAAGGGGGAGTACGCCGTGTTCGATATGGATAACACGAGCTACAACTTCGACCTGGAAGAGTCCCTGTTGCCTTACATGGAAATGAAAGGCCTGCTGACGCGCGAGAACATGGACCCTTCGCTCAAGCTGATCCCGTTCAAGGATGTCAACGGCAACAAGGAAAGCCTGAACAGCTATTACTACCGGCTGTGCGAAATCGACGACATGGTTTGCTACCCCTGGGTGGCGCAAATTTTTTCGGGCTACACGCTCAAGGAGTTGAAAGCGCTCGTCGATGAATTGATGGCTTACGGCAAACCGATTCCGGCGACCTACTATGAAGGCGACACCGTCAAGACCATCGACATCCAGCCGCCGCGCATCTATCAAGGCCAGCGCGAACTGATGAACCATTTGATGGAGAACGGCATCGAGGTCTACATCATGACCGCCGCGCATGAAGAACTGGTGCGCATGGTGGCATCCGACCCCCGGTACGGCTACAACGTCAAGCCGCAAAACGTGATCGGCGTGGCGACCATGCTGAAAGATCGCAAGACCCAGGAACTGACCTCGTCCCGCCTGCAGATCCAGAAAGGCAAATACGATCCCGCCAAAAATATGGACCTGCAAATGCACCCTTACCTGTGGACACCGAACACCTGGATGGCAGGCAAGTATGCGGCGATCCTGACCTATATCGACCAGTGGAAAAAACCCATCCTGGTGGCGGGCGATACGCCGACCAGCGACGGCTACATGCTGTTCCATGGGACGGACATCGATCGCGGCGGCGTACGGGTCTGGGTCAACCGCAAAGCCAAATACATGACACAGATCACCGATATGTGGACCAAAAACGCGGCGCGCCAGAAGGAGCTGGGCTTGCCCGTCACGGCCGACAAGAACTGGATTGTGGTCAAGCCGGAAGATATTCATCCGCTCCCTGCCGGCAACAAGTAAGCCGGCCTCGTTCATCCGTTTGCCCGCCCATCGCCAGGAGGTGTTGAATGAACCCTGATCGCCTCTGCCACGGGATTCCCTCCCGGGCCCGGCGCGCCCTGTGCGCGGCCTTGTGCACGACCTTCGTGGCTGGGCTGGGACTGTTCCCGGTTCACGCTGCCGACAACCCGGCGCCTTTAACGCTGGGGCTCATTGTCACGGGCGATACCGTGGAGAAGATGCTGGAGAACTGGAAGCCTTTCACCGACGCGCTGGCCAAAGAGATGCAGCGGCCGGTGCGCGTTCTTGCTTCGAAAGACTTCGCCGAAGTCTCCGGCGCCTTGAAGAATGGGCAAGTGCAGGTGGCCTGGATCAACAACAAGCTGGCGATCGRACTGGTTGAAACCGACCAGGCGCTGGTGTTTGCGCAGATGGTCGGGCTGGATGGAACGCGCGGCTATAGCTCGGTGTTGCTTGCCCGCAAGGACGGCGCGCCCCAGACCCTGGCGGAGGTGATCGGCCATCCGGGCAGCTACACGCTGGGGGCCGGCAACAAGGAGTCCATCTCGGGTTTCCTGGCGCCGAACTACTATGTGTTCGCCAAGAACAAGATCGATCCTGAGAAGCACTTCAAGAAGATCAACCGCACCAGCCACCGCGACAACTTCCTCGCGGTAGCCGGCGGCCAGGTGGACCTGGCGACCAACAACACCGCGGATATGCAGCGCTACCAGGCGGAGTTCCCGGACAAGATGGCGCGCGTGAAAGTGATCYGGGAGTCGCCGCTGATTCCCAACGACCCGATCCTGTACCGCAAGGACCTGCCGGCGGCAACGCAGCAACGCATCAAAAAATTCTTCCTGGCCTACGGCCGCGACGAGGCCGAAAAGGCCACGCTGAAGAATATGTACGACCTGTCGGCGTTCAAGGCTTCGTCGAACTACCAGCTGCGGCCCGTAGCGGACCTGGCATTGTTCCAGGCGCTGACCAAGGCGATGGGCAGCCCCCAGGATGGCGGCGATTTCAGCGTCGTGCTCCAGCAACTGACCAAGCGCGCCGCCCGGCTGGACTCACTGCTCAATTCCACGCGCATTGAGAGTCAGTAGCCGGTGCTGCAGCAGATCATTTTGCTTGCCAACGTGATCAGTGCTTGGTCCACCRCATCCAGATTGGGGCAGCCCTGGTCATGACTTAAGACTGGGATACCCGAAGTCGATGCTTTCCGCACATTCCTGGTAAGCGAATTCTGCTGAAATTGATCCAATCCGACCGTCAGGCGTATCCAGTGGGGAAAAAAGGACACCGTCAAGTGGCTGTTTTTTTGGGGGCTTAGGCGTAGGGTGTGTTTCTGGTCGCGTCCAAAGACTTCGCTGTATGTTCTCTAATTTTCGTTCCATCGCCTGTGGCGTCACACATGTAATCTGAGAATGCAAACTGATGCTGAGTCTCGAACGTCCCCCCCGCTGATAGGGGTCGTGCAGTTGCACTAAATTCATACTTTCAAAGCCTCGCTTCCGTAGTTCTTCGTCGGTTGGGTGCTTGGGTGTAATCCAAAGGTGATCCGAATTTCGCTGTATGTTCAGCTCATCCACTCCTAGCTCTCGCATCACAGCCGCGGAATCCGTCAACCTGACGTTAGAGGCGATCTTGAGCAATGTATTCAAGAGATCTTCTCCGCGCTTGAGTTGCTCCTCCGTAGGAATAGGCGGTGCGGGCAGAACAGGATTTTCCATATAGTGCCAAGACTTTCCAGGTTCATTGACTTGCGCCCAAGAGTTGCATGACCCACATGTTGTAGCTACAACGAACAAGACTCCCGTAAATCTGCGTAATTGCTTCATCGCATTTATCCCCCTAAACATTTGTGAGCGCGATTTTGTAGTGTCGAGTGTTTTGCGTCACGTGCACCCGTATGCGCACGCCACAAAGGCAAGTGCATATGGGTGAAACTGAAGCGACTCATTTTTTGATGATGCATTTCCGGGATGCGTTGTGGGCATTGTTTTGAGATGGAAAATAGTGCCAAAAGGGTCTCAACCTCGTCATTTACCGAACTCCGTATGCTTGGGGCTGGGATATCCGAGGTCGATGTTTATTGCACATTCCTGATAGGAGAATTCAGCCGAAATCGACTCAATCCGCCCATCGGGTGTATTCAACGTCGAAAAATGGATGCCATCAAAAGGCTGTTGTTTTGGCGGTTTTGCTATCGGGTGTGTTTCCGGTCGCGTCCATAGGCTGCGTGACACCTGAGGGATGCCGGCATTGTGAGCATGGACGGCCTGCACATCCTGGGCCTGGAGCAATGCCCGGAATGGAACCGGATGTTCGCCGAACCGGATACCGAGATCGACCTCAATGTCATCGAGCAGGAAGTTTTGGGTACGGCGCTTGGTGCGCTTCAGAAGCATCCGGGCATCCGGGACTTTGGAATGCACAGACCTGCCGCCTTATTCGGAAGTGAGCCGGCGCCGGTCAGGATTGCCGGTGTTTGACTTCATCACCACGGTTAATTATTTGCATTCGGCTATTTGATGGGTTGCAGGCTAGAGCTGTGAAACTGCGCGCCACTGAGGCTCTGGATGTGTTGATGGAATATCGAGGGTGAGGCGGCGAGTTCCTGGGAGCATTTCCAAAATTTTTCCGCAAGCGCAGGTGCGAGCGGGCTGACGTGACCTCTTGATATCACAGACCTTCAATTTACACGCACCGCTACGCAGCGGTGCTGCGACTCCATTTCGATAACGAAATTGCCCGCGTCGTAGGTCGCGGCAAGCACCCGCCCACCATAGGTCGATTGCAGCGCGGCGTTACTGAATGAGAGCTCGGGCGAGGCCTGCCGGTGCTCGAACCGCAGCTCGAAGTTGTCGCCCACCATTGGGGTGTGTTGAAAGCTTACGGTGCGCGGCACGTTGATGATCAGGTCTCCCATCGTCGAAGGCAGRTTGCTCGAGATTTCGCAGCCCTCGGTCAGGCCGACGTTGTAGGCCTTGCCACCTTCGAAAACGATGTCGCTGCGCTGACAGACGTTGTCCTTTGCCGCCGTGAGTTCCACGATGACGCTATTGGCAATCACCGGCTGGGGCCGTGCGAGCGCCAATGCGATTTTGCGGCCGACGTCAACACTCTTGCCCGCCTTCATCTGCAGGCAGTCCGTGGTGCCGCGGCATTTTTGCGGGCAACTGCCGTCAGACTTGGGCAACTCGCCCATGCTTTGCAGATCAGCCTTGGCGGTAGTCGCTACGATGCCGCGCAGGATGGCATTGACATCGCCACCATAAGGTTTTCCCTCGTACATCGTCACCGTGCTGCGCTGGCACTGCTGGGTGGACTCCGTCAAATCGATCGTACAGGGCAGCGGGATGTCATCCTTCCCGATCAGGCGGGTGGTCGTCACGCTGCGGGGTTCCTTGTCGGCTGGTTCGCGACTGAAGGTGGTCCAGGAGATGTCGCCGGGGCTGCCCGAATTGCGTAGGGCGAACTGCTGCGCCTGCGCGCAACGGCACGTCTTGGCGGACCCTTCCAGTTCCACGACCGCTACCTTGGGCGGCTCCGGTTGCGGATGCGTCGGTATTCGGTGCGTACGCAACTTGCAGATACCCTGGCCGCGATAGCAGATGTTGATGTCGTTACCACACGCTCCTATGAGCAGTGGTAGTACGAGCGCTGCCAAGAATCGGATTTTCACTTCTTTTGCTCCTCTGCAAGATAAGCCTTCAGGGCTTCGGCCGTGGCAGCCGCAATACCCGGTTCCATCGCGGGCATGCGGCCGGTGACTACCCACAAGATATCGGTGCCCCCCTTACGCCGAGCAAAGAATGTGCTCTGCATTTCTACTGGTGGTATCGTAAACATACGCGATTCGGGTTGGCGCAGGACCTTGTTCATCGCAGCCGTTTTTGTGGCTTGGTAGGGGATGTTTGCAGTGATCAGTATCGTGAGGCCTTGGCCAATCACACTGCCCGCGGCGGTGACAGACACGGCGCCGTGCGTCTTGAACAACCGCGTCTTCACCTCGTTTTCACACCAGTGCGGCTTCCACCCCCGAAAGCACACCCATTTGTGCCGCACGCAGGCCCAAACCTGTGCCTGGACGTCCACACTGCCGACGAGTTGTCCGTCAAGGACGTCCCAACGCACGTCTCCATGGCTGTACCGAAGTTCGCATTTGTTCGCGGGCATGCGCTTATCCAGCTCGCTGCTCACCAGCGACAGCAAGGCATCGACCGGCAGCGCGACCACGACCTCTGGCTGGACGCGCGCCTGACCAGTGGTCGGATCACGCGCATCACGAAAAAGCAGGTACGCTGTGCCTTTCGCCGCTGCCGAGGCTATGCCCGCGCCCAGCTCGCCGTCAGGCGCGCCGGACGGGATAAGTGCTGTTGCGCCCTGGACCACGAGGGTCTTAAAGTCCCAATCCTTCGTCGCCGCCTTTGGACGGTACGCCATCAGCTCGGCGGTATCGAAGGATCGCGCAGGCGTCATTGGCGTCGCACCGATCGAGGCGGCGTAAAGCGCGGAGTGGTGCGATTCGATCCGAGTAATGAGCAATGTGTACTGGTTGCCGAATTCGCGCTCCAGCATCGCGACCTGCTGCCCGTAGAGCGCGCGGACCTGGAGGTCGCTCATCCTCGCCCCAAGCTTAACCAGGTTTGCCAAGTCGGCCTGCGCCAGTTCGCCGATGGGCTTGAGCGCGCGCAAGGTGTCTTCTAACGCCTGCAGGTCCTGGCGGATGGAGGACTCCGTCCAGGTCTTCGGGCCGCGCTGCAGGATCGGCTCGACGCGCGCACCGTAGACGCCAGTCTTCAGGCTCATGGCACGCAACGACTCAGGCCACGCGAACTGCCACATGGAGCGCTGCCAGTCGAACAGGAGTGGGAGGTCGGCAAGGATCGGCGGTCCTGACGTCGGCAGGGGATCTCCCAGTACTTCGGCCTGCGCGGTCAGCACCAGCGGCTCGCGCAGGACCTCCGCAAACAGTGCACGACCGGAGGGGTCGGATGCGCCTTCGTCGACGATGTTCTTCATTGCCGGCCGCTCGGGAAAGCGTGCGCGATACAGGGCGTCCAGCAACAAGGAGGCTGATCCGGCGTCGATAAGCTTTCGCCGCACATCGTTCGCAGCCAGCACGTGGTCGAAATCGGACGGCGCTACCAGGAAGAGGCGGCAATCGCTGGCGGCCGTGGGCATCAGCAGCATGCCCCAGGCGGCAGGCAAGGCCTGTGTCGCGTCGCCTGCCTTTGCCTCGAGGTCGATGAGCTGAGACGCATTGATAAACATCGTCGCGGGTAGGAAGAATGCGGCGAACTTCGGCGAGTTGCCGGATGGTGCTGGTTGCGAAACAGGCACCATGCTGACTGCGCCGTTCCCGGCAGGCGAAATTATTCCCGCGACGGACGCACCAACCCGCGCGCGTGCGGCCTTGCGGTAGTCCTGCAGGACCGATCCGTCGGCACACGACTGCGCGTGCACGGTGGCCGATGTGGCCACAAGGATGGATCCAATGATCGCGGCGAACCTCGTGCCACGCATTGATAGAGCATTTCGCATGACGACCCTCCCTCCAAATCCGAAATCCCTGCAAGCCGGTTCGGAACTTTTGTTTGATGCGGCAGAGCCCTCACTCCATACCCGCTCTTTTGACTGCCTGCGATTTTTAAGTGTAGCCAACCCCGTCGGACGCCGTCACCGTTTTATGTTGCGGTGGCAATGTGATTAATAACGTTGACGGCCGAACGTGAAATTCCGCAGGGTGATCAGTTTCTCAAATCGGAAAGTGGGAAAGGGCGATCCACCGCACGTTCGAGCCGCGCAAGCTCTTGGGCGTTGGCAAGGGTTAGGCGATGTAAAAGGTGCACCGCGAAGGAGGGCGGGCGGTTGAACTTGGTTTTTCCCGAGGCTGGGTTTTGACCTGGTACCACCAACAGGAATCGAACCTGTATCTAGCGCTTAGGAGGCACTCGTTCTATCCATTGAACTATGGCGGCACTTCTCTTGGAGAAGCCGTGATTGTATTCGGTGGCGGATGCCCGTCTTTCGCACCCGGAAACACCCTCAGTCGTAAGGCACGGTGAAGATCAAATCCACCGCGCTTTGCTGGCCGGCCTGGGCGCGCACCGTGAAGCGCTGCGAGAGGTCGTAGAACACATAGAGCGTGCCCAGCGCGCCGGAAATCGTTCGCTCATACGCCGCATAGAAGTTGCGTGAAAAGCGCTTGCCCAGGGTCAGGGCGCTTTCGGTGGTGCTGCCGTCGGTGTTGCTGGAGGCGCCGCGGTAGGACAGCTCGTCCAGCCCCAGCGAGGCGGCCAGGCCGCCGGACATGCCTCCGCCGCCTTTGCTGCCGAGCAGGGCCAGGGCGGCCTGCTGCAGCAGGGCGGCTTCGGCGCCGCCGGAGGCGGAGGAGCGTCCCACCACCAGCCAGGAGAGTTTTTCGGCGTCGGGCAGCTCGGGCTGGGCGTAGAGGCGCACGCGGGGCAGCAGGGCGGTGCCGGTGATCTGCACGCCGACGCGCTGCGTGAGGTTGGGGCGTATCGCCAGGATGTCCAGCATGGGGTTGTCGATGGCTCCGGTGAAACGCAGCATGCCTTGCTCGACGTCCAGGCGCTGGCCGTAGGCGCGGTACTGGCCGCCGGCGGTGTTGATGGTGCCGTTGAGATGGGGGTCGCGCAGGCTGTCGCCGCTCAAGGCTAATGTGCCGCGCACGCGGGTGTCTATGCCCTTGCCCTGGATGCGGAAGTCGCGGCCCAGGTCCAGCTCGACGGCCAGCTTGACGGGACGCGCGTCGCGGTCGGCGGTGTCGCTGCCGGCCTGGGCCGGCGCCTTCTGGCCGGCTGCCGCGCCGCGGGTGCTGCGCACCACCACGTCGTCGCCCAGCTGCGGCGTGCCTTCGTCGGGCAGGATGATGCGGGCCTGGTCGACCACCAGCTTGCCGGTGAGCTCGCTTTGCTGGCCCTTGAGGCCGGCCTGCACCTCGCCGGAGACGGTGAGCTGGCGGTCGGTGCGTATGCTGGCGCGCAGGCGCTCGAGCTTGGCGTTGAGCTGCACCTGGGGTTTGCCTTCGACCCAGCCGGCCTCGCCCTGGGCCGTGAGGATGCCGCCCGTGCCTTTGTCGCCGGCGCCCTGCAGCGTGAACTCGTTGATGCGCATGCGGGTGCCGTCGAGCTTGGCGCGCAGTTTGCCGTTGCCGAACTCGATGCCGTCGACCACCGAGCGCAGGGCCAGGTCGTCGGCCTGCAGGTCGCCGGCCAGTTGCGGCGCGGCGCGTGTGCCGCTGATGGCGACGGCGGCGCCGAGCGAGCCGCGCAGCCGCCAGCCCGGGGGCGCGAGCACCGACCACACGCC
>NZ_JBFUBY010000114.1:0-13974 GCF_056405515.1 Polaromonas sp. P1_G2 | reverse complement strand
ATGCCGGGCTGATCACGCTGAACCGGCCCAAAGCCCTCAACGCGCTGTCGCTCCCCATGATCCGCGAGTTGTCCGCCGCCCTGCTGGCCTGGCGCGACGACCCGGCGATCCATGTGGTGGCCATACGCGGCACCAACAAAAAAGGCCAGCCCGGCACGCCGGAGAGCCTGTTCGGCGGTTTTTGCGCCGGCGGCGACATCCGCTTTTTCCACCATGCGGTGTTCGCTGGCGATTCCGCGCTGGAAGACTTCTTCACCGAGGAATACGCCCTCAACCACCTCATCCACACCTACCCCAAGCCCTACATCGCCTTTATGGACGGCGTGGTCATGGGCGGCGGCATGGGAATCAGCCAGGGTGCGCGGGTGCGCATCGTTACCGAGCACACCAAGATGGCCATGCCCGAGACCAACATCGGCCTGTTCCCCGACGTCGGCGGCGGTTATTTCCTGGGGCGTTGCCCCGGCCATGCCGGCGAATACCTGGCGCTGACGGGCGACGTGATCGGCGCGGACGAGGCGATGGCCTACGGCCTGGCCGACATCAAGGTCGACGCAGCCCGCCTGCCGGCTCTGTGGGAGGCCCTGGGCGCCCAGGCCTTCGGTTCAGCCGCCGCCGCCGAGGCGTGGATCGCGGCGCAGTGGACGGCAGGCCACACCCAGCCAGTGAAGGCCGACAGCAGGATCGACGGCTATTTTTCGCTGCTGCGTGTCAAACACATCGTCGATGCGCTGGAAGCCTCGCCGGATCCATGGGCGGCCAAAACCGCCGCCACCTTGCGCAAACGCTCGCCGTTGATGTTGCACGTCACGCTGGAGCAGATCCGCCGCGCCCGCGGCATGAGCCTGGCCGACGACCTGCGTATGGAGCGCGACATGGTGCATCACTGCTTTCACCTGCGCCCGGGCGCCGCCAGCGAGACCGTCGAGGGCATACGGGCCCTGGCCATTGACAAGGACTACAAGCCGCAGTGGAACCCGGCCCGCATCGAAGACGTCAAGCCCGGCATGGCGGATGCTTTTTTCGCCAGCCCCTGGACGCCTGAAACGCATCCCCTGCGCGGCCTGAAGTAAGCAAATCGAGGTTTAGAGTTGCTGGTACACCAGTTGCGCCAGCTTCATCAACTCGTCACGCGACACGGCGCCGCTCAGCGCGTAGCCGAAGCCTTGGTCCACCCAGTAAAACGAGGGCACCGGGCCGTCGCCGCTGTAGCGGAAGGCGGTTTCCCGGGCAGCGTCGGACGGCGGCTTGGGTACCGATGCGGCAGGTGAACCCGGATCCACGGCACCCAGGTACAAAGTCAGGCGCAAGCCGGCCGTATTCTGGAACATGAACTGCGCGCGGGCCCCGCCGTCACCGGATAGCAGCCTGCCGCCGACCAGCTCATAACCTTCCGCCGCCAGCAACGGCACCTTCAGCGGCCGGCCCACGCGTTTGGACAGCCACTGGACCAGGTGGTCCTGTTGCGCGGCCGTGACTTCGACGGGATGGCGGACTTCGGGCGAAAACACGGCGTGCGCCAGCGAAGCCTGGTGCACAAAGGATTGCGCCGAACGCGCCGAGGCGAGCTGTTGCGGTGCGGGGCCGCCGAGTTTCCCGTGCGACAGCCAGCCCACGCCAAAGGCCAGGATTACCGCCGCGGCCATGCCGCCCCAGCGCCGCCATTGCTCGACCTGTCGCCCGCCTTGCTGGCCGCGGCGCGCGGCAGCCAGCAAGGCGTCGGGGATGGCTTCATCCAGCAGCGGGCGGTGCAGGGCGCGCAGGGCCTCGCGCTGGGCTTTCCAGGCTTGCAGGATCGAGTGGGCGGCGGCGTCTTCGTCCAGTTGCGCTTCGAGTTCAGCCTGCCGGGCGGGCGGCAGCCGGCCGTCGACCAAGGCGTTGATCCGCCGAGCCGTCCRTCAGGTCGCGCAGGCGGCTGCGCGCGCGCGACAGGCGGGACATGACCGTCCCGACCGGCACGCCGGTGATCTTTGAGACCTCCTCGTAGCTGAGGTCTTCGAGGCTGACCAGCAGCAGCACGGCCCGCTGGTCTTCCGGCAGGCGCAGCAGGCAGCGCTGCAGGTCCAGCGACTGGGCCGTACCCGCCTCCGGCGCCGCCAGTTCGTTCTCGACCTCCTCGACGTTGACCGTGGCGCCCGCGGCCGCCTGCCGCAGGGAGCGGCGAAGCTGGTTGACGAAGATGTTGTGCATCAGCGTGAACAGCCAGGCACGCAGGTCGCTGCCCGCCAGCCACAGCCGCCATCTGGAGCAGGCACGCTCCAGCGTGTCCTGCACCAGGTCGTCGGCCGCCCAGGCGTCGCCCGTCAGCGCGCGCGCATAGCGGCGCAGGCTGGGGATGTGGTCGGTCAGCGGAAAGTGGGTCATGCGTCAGGCAAAGCCTGCTGCCATCGTAGCGGGAGGTGCGGCAGGCGTGCGGCGTCAGGGCTTGACGACGTGCCAGACGGTGCCCACGTTGTCGCCGGTCTTGTCACCCGGCTTGCTGTCCTTGGCCCAGTAATACAGCGGCTTGCCTTTCAGGGCCCACTGCTTTTTCCCATCGTCACGGGTGATGATGGTGTAGTCGCCGGCGGCCTTGTCGGTGTCCGCGGCCATCAGCGGAGGCCAGTTGGTGGCGCAGCCGCCGTTGCAGACCGATTTGTCGGCCGTGTCCTTGTCAAAGACGTACAAGGTCATGCCGTTAGGGCCGACCAGCACGCCGTCGGCGGCCTTGGCCGGGCTTTGGGCGCTCGCGGAGGCGCAGAGGCCGAGCAGGCCGGCGGTCAACAGGGCAATGGGGAGCAGTTTCATGGGAATCTCCGGTGTGTTCAGGCAAATCAGGCAAAAGCAGCCTGCACTGGAGTAAACAGCCGCGGTGGGCGATTTATTCCATGGCACCGGAAATTCTTTTATGACGGGCCCCGAAGGGCCGGCGGTCAGCGGTTGCGGGACTTCATCGCGCGCTCGACCTCGCGCTTGCCTTCGCGGTCCTTGATGGTGTCGCGCTTGTCGTGCTCACCCTTGCCCTTGGCCAGGCCGATCTCGCATTTGACCTTGCCGGCCTTCCAGTGCATGTTCAGCGGCACCAGGGTGAAACCTTTTTGCTCGACCTTGCCGATCAGCCTGCGGATCTCTTCCTTGTGCATCAGCAGTTTTTTGGTCCGCACCGAGTCGGGCCGCACGTGGGTGGAGGCCGTGCCCAGCGGGTTGATCTGGCAGCCGATGATGAACAGCTCGCCGCCGCGCACCACCACATAGCCGTCGGTGAGCTGCACCTTGCCTTCGCGCAGGGACTTCACTTCCCAGCCTTCCAGCACCATGCCTGCTTCGAAGCGCTCCTCGATGTGATAGTTGAAAAGCGCCTTTTTGTTATCGGCAATGCGCACGGCCGCTGCCGCGGCCTTGGGGGAAAGGTTTGCGGAAGGCGTTGCGGCCGTTTTTTTGGAGGAGGATGCTTCTTTGGTGGCCATGGATAAAAGATAGGGGCGAAAATCGGAAAGTACACTGCCAATACAATTGCGCCCAGCCCTCGATTGTATGAAAACCGTTCACAAGTCCGTTTTAATCTGGTACAGCGCCGCCGAGATGTACGCCCTGGTCACCGACGTGGCCCGCTATCCCGAGTTTTTGCCGTGGTGCGACCAGGCCTCGGTGCTGGAGGAAAACGCGCACGGCATGACGGCTAAAGTGGGCCTCTCCATCGCCGGCCTCTCGCAAAGTTTCACCACCCGCAATGTCCACGAAAAAGACCGCAAGGTCAGCCTGAAGCTGGTCGATGGGCCGTTTTCAAAACTGGACGGCCACTGGGATTTCACGCCGGTGGGCAAAGGCAGCGAAAGGGCCTGCAAGGTCGAGTTCAGCCTGCGTTATGACTTCGACAATGCCGCGCTGGCGGCGCTGGTCGGCCCCGTGTTCGACAAGATCGCGGGCAGCCTGGTCGATGCGTTTGTCAAAAGAGCGTCGGACGTCTATGGCGAGCCCTGAGGGCGGCGCGCCGCTCACCATCAGCCTGGTTTATTCACCCGCGCCGCGGCAGGTGCGCGAATGGTCGCTGGAACTCCCGGCCGGTGCGACGGTGGCCCGGGCGCTGGCGGCCAGCGGGGTGCTCGATGAATTTGCGGAACTGCGGGCCGGCCGCCTGGTCCTGGGCATCTGGGGCCGCAAAACCACGCCGGGACACGTGCTGCGGGACCAGGACCGGATTGAAATTTACAGAGGCCTGCGTGTAGACCCCAAGGTGGCGCGCCGCGAGCGCTTCAACCGCCAGGGCGCCAAGAGCGCCGGGCTGTTTGCCAAAACCCGGGCCGGCGCCAAGGCCGGGTATTGAAGAAGAGAGGAGAGGCGAGATGCGGGCCTGCGGCTCAAGCCCTTGTTTCTATTTGCAGTCGCCACTCACAACGGCCTGAGTCCGCTTGATTTCCGCAGCCCTGGCGTTGTCATCCATATAGTCGCGTTCGCCCTTGGCATTGGTGATGGGGACGCGCTGGCCTGACTGCAGACCTGCCAGCGTTTTTTTAGCTCGTTCGCAGTTGTCGGCCTTGGCTTTCGCGATTTTTTCCTGCTCAGCCTGCTTTTTCGCGGCTTCTTCGTCTTCCGCCTGCTTTTTCTTGGCTTCGAGCTGCGCATCCTTGCCGGTCAGCTTGGGGGCATTGGCGGCGGTTTTGGTCGCCGCTGCAGAGGCCGCCCCAGCGGGAGCGGCGGCCGGGTCGTCAATGGGCGTCACCACAACGGATTTTCCCTTGGCTCCGCGTGGCATCTTCAAGATGTTTTTTTCGGGAATGTCGGCCGGCGGCGAGCGGTCGCTGTAGACCTTGCGGCCGTCTTTGTCTATCCATTGCCATTGCGCCAAAGCGGTGACTGAAAAAGCGCTGCCGGCGATGGCCAGTATGAGTGTTCTTGAGACGAGTTTGAGGTCCATTTCGCCAGTGTAGCGCTGTGTGGCGCGGTTTTCGGCCTATTCGGAAGCAAAGCGCCGGCAAAGCTGCCTTTTTACAACCTGGGCGCAACGGCAGCCAAACCGCACCGGAACGTGGCTAGGGGTTAGTACCGACGGGTCTTTGCGACAAGGGTACAATCGTGTTTTTGGAGCCATCCCTATGCGCCTACTCGGCAAAGCGCTCACCTTCGACGACGTATTGTTGGTGCCAGCGTTCTCCCAGGTCCTGCCCAAGGACACTTCACTTTCCACCCAATTCTCCCGAAACATCCGCCYGAACCYGCCGCTCGTGTCAGCGGCCATGGACACGGTCACCGAAGCCCGGCTGGCCATCGCCATCGCCCAGGAAGGCGGCATAGGCATCGTTCACAAAAACCTCACGGCCCAGCAGCAGGCCGCTGAAGTCGCCAAGGTCAAGCGCTACGAAAGCGGCGTGCTGCGCGACCCGGTCGTCATCACCCCCACCCATACCGTTCGCCAAGTCATGGCCCTGAGCGAGCAGCTCGGCATCTCCGGCTTCCCGGTCATCGACGGCGGCCGTGTCGTCGGCATCGTCACGGGGCGCGACATGCGCTTCGAATCGCGCATGGACGTGCCGGTCAGCACCATCATGACGCCGCGCGAGCGCCTCATCACCATCTCCGAAACCGCCTCGCTGTCCGACGCCAAGGCGCTGCTGAACAAGCACCGCCTCGAGCGCGTGTTGCTGGTCAATGACAACTTCGAGCTCAAGGGCCTGATTACCGTCAAGGACATCACCAAACAGACCACCTTCCCGAATGCCGCACGCGACTCGCACGGCCAGCTGCGCGTGGGCGCCGCCGTCGGGGTGGGTGAGGGCACCGAAGAGCGCGTCGAAGCCCTGGTGAAAGCCGGCGTCGATGCCATCGTCGTCGATACCGCCCACGGCCACAGCAAAGGCGTGCTCGACCGGGTGCGCTGGGTCAAGCAAAACTACCCGCAGGTCGACGTCATCGGCGGCAACATCGCCACGGGCGCGGCCGCGCTGGCGCTGGTGGAAGCCGGTGCAGACGGCGTCAAGGTCGGCATAGGCCCCGGCAGCATCTGCACCACCCGCATCGTCGCAGGCGTCGGCGTGCCGCAGATCATGGCCATCGACAACGTCGCCACCGCGCTGCGCGGCACCGGCGTCCCGCTRATCGGCGACGGCGGCATCCGTTACAGCGGCGACATCGCCAAGGCCATCGCGGCGGGCGCCAACACGGTGATGATGGGCGGCATGTTTGCCGGCACCGAAGAAGCGCCAGGCGAGGTCATCCTGTTCCAGGGACGCAGCTACAAGAGCTACCGCGGCATGGGCAGCATAGGCGCCATGCAGCAGGGCAGCGCCGACCGCTACTTCCAGGAATCGAGCACCGGCAACCCGAACGCCGACAAGCTGGTGCCCGAAGGCATCGAAGGCCGGGTACCTTACAAGGGCTCCATGGTTGCCATCGTGTTCCAGATGGCCGGCGGCCTGCGGGCCAGCATGGGCTACTGCGGTTGCCCCACCATCGAGGACATGCGCGACAAGGCCGAGTTCGTCGAAATCACATCGGCCGGCATCCGCGAAAGCCACGTGCACGACGTGCAGATCACCAAAGAAGCGCCGAACTACCGCGCTGATTGAATGTGACCTAGCCGGCCAGGGCGTCTTGAAAGACGCCCTTTCTTTTTTTGCCTTGAAGAAGCCCCTCATGCAACACCAGAAAATCCTCATCCTGGATTTCGGCTCACAGGTCACCCAGCTGATCGCGCGCCGCGTGCGCGACGCCCACGTATTTTGCGAAGTCCATCCCTGCGACGTCAGCGACGAATGGGTTCGCGAGTACGCCAAGGACGGCACGCTCAAGGGCGTGATCCTCTCCGGCAGCCATGCCAGCATCTACGAGGAAACCACCGACAAGGCGCCGCAAGCCGTCTTTGAGCTGGGCCTGCCGGTGCTGGGCATCTGTTACGGCATGCAGGCCATGGCGCACCAGCTGGGCGGCAAGGTCGAAGGCGGCCACAAGCGCGAGTTCGGTTCCGCCGACGTGCGCGCCCGCGGCCACACCGCGCTGCTGAAAGACATCGCCGACTACACCACGCCCGAAGGCCAGGGCATGCTCGACGTCTGGATGAGCCACGGTGACAAGGTCACCGAAATGCCGCCCGGCTTTAAGCTCATGGCATCCACCGATTCCTGCCCCATCGCCGGCATGGCCGACGAAGAGCGCCGCTTCTACGCGGTGCAGTTCCACCCCGAGGTCACGCATACAAAGCAGGGCAACGCCATCCTCAAGCGCTTTGTGCTCGAGATCTGCGGCACGCGCCAGGACTGGGTCATGGGCGACTACATCAGCGAAGCCGTCGAAAAAATCCGCCAGCAGGTCGGCGACGAAGAGGTCATCCTGGGCCTGTCGGGCGGCGTCGATTCATCGGTGGCCGCCGCCCTGATCCACCGTGCCATCGGTGACCAGCTGACCTGCGTCTTCGTCGACCACGGCCTGCTGCGCCTCAACGAAGGCGACATGGTGATGGACATGTTTGTCGGCAAGCTGCATGCCAAAGTGATCCGCGTCGATGCCAGCGACCAGTTCCTCGGCCACCTGGCCGGTGTGAGCGAGCCCGAGGCCAAGCGCAAGATCATCGGCCGCGAGTTTGTCGAGGTGTTCAAGGCCGAAGCCGCCCGCCTCAAGGCCGGCGACGGTGGCCACAAAGGCGCCAAATGGCTGGCCCAGGGCACGATCTACCCCGACGTCATTGAGTCCGGCGGCGCCAAGAGCAAAAAAGCCGTCACCATCAAGAGCCACCACAACGTGGGCGGCCTGCCCGAACAGTTGGGCCTGAAGCTGCTGGAGCCGCTGCGCGAGCTGTTCAAGGATGAAGTCCGCGAACTCGGCGTCGCGCTGGGCCTGCCCCACGACATGGTCTACCGCCACCCCTTCCCAGGCCCCGGCCTGGGTGTGCGCATCCTCGGCGAAGTCAAAAAGGAATACGCCGACCTGTTGCGCCGCGCCGATGCGATCTTCATCGAGGAACTGCGCAACTTCAAGGACGCCGCCACCGGCAAGACCTGGTATGACCTCACCAGCCAGGCTTTCACCGTCTTTTTGCCGGTGAAAAGCGTGGGCGTGATGGGCGATGGCCGCACCTACGATTACGTGGTGGCCCTGCGCGCGGTGCAAACCAGCGACTTCATGACAGCCGACTGGGCCGAGCTGCCGTATGCGCTGCTCAAAAAGGTCTCCGGCCGCATCATCAACGAAGTGCGCGGCATCAACCGCGTCACCTACGACGTCAGCAGCAAGCCGCCGGCGACGATTGAGTGGGAATAAGCCGGGAATAGGGCGGAATTCAGGCATGGCCGGGCAATCCTCATTTCCAGGCTTTGAAGAAGCCAAACCCACTGACCGCCTGTTTCTGGCGCTGTTTCCTCCGGCAGACACCGCGCTGCAAATAGCGGAGCTCGCCGCGCAGATCCGTACCGCCCACAGCTTGCGCGGCCGGCCGCTGGAAGCCGCGCGCTTTCACATCACCCTGAACCACTTGGGCGACTACGCCGGCTTGCCGCCCGACGTCGTCAGGCAGGCCCACGCGGCCGCCGCCGAAGCCGCTGCCCTGACGCAGCCCTTCGCCGTCGCCTTCAACCGCGCGGAAAGCTTTGCCAGCATGCCGCGCAACCGGCCGCTGGTGCTGCGCGGCGAAGACCAAGGGCTCTCGGCCTTGATGGCTTTCCACAAGGTTCTGGGCACGGCGCTGAAGAAGGCCAGCCTGGGGCAGTGGGCCAAGCCCGGCTACACGCCGCACGTGACCTTGCTGTACGACGACAGCCTGCTGGGCGCCACGCCGGTGCCGCCCGTGGCCTGGACGGCCGGTGAGGTCGTGCTGGTGCGCAGCCTGCTGGGTGAAACCCGTCACGTCCACCTGGCGAGCTGGCCGCTGTCAGGACCGGCGCGGGCATAGGCCTCATGAATCGAACATGCCGCCTTGCCGGTCCAGCGGCTCCAGCGACAGCGTTTCTTCGGGCATCAGCCTTTCGGTGAGCCGGCGCGCGTCAAAAGGCGCCCGCACTTTCTGGTCGTTGTCGAAATAACAGAACACCTCGCGGCTGGCCCGCGCCCGCACTGGCTTGGCGGAGATACGTTGCGCATCTTGCGGTTCGCCGCCCGAAGCCCAGGTGCTGATGCGCGCTGCCCACCGGTCCAGCGCCTTGTCGCTGTAGCGGCCGCCGTAAAGCGTGTCGGGCCCATGCAGGCGAAGGTAGACAAAATCCGCCGTCAGGTCCTCGGCATAGGGCCAGTCCGCCACCGCCTCGGACACCACCAGCGCGGCGCCGTGGCGGCGCAGCATCTTGACGAAGGACTCTTCGAAGAAGCCCGGGTGGCGGATTTCAATCGCATGCCTGAGCCGGCGCTTGCGGTCGATTTCCAGGCAGGGGTGGTGCACGTGACTGTCGTGGTGGCGGCGCGCGAACTGCGCGGCAGCCTCGGTGTCGCGCGGCAGCAATCGCAAAAAAGCTTCGAACACCTCGGGCTTGAAGGGCATGCCGGGCGGAAACTGCCAGAGCAGGGGGCCGAGCTTGCCGCGCAGCTTAAAAATCCCCGAGGCAAGGAAGTTGGCCAGCGCGATCGGCACGCCGTCGCCTTCGAGGCGCAGCATGTGGGTCAGGTAGCGCGGCGCCTTCACGCTGAAGACAAAGCCGTCCGGCGTTTCGTCATGCCAGCGCTGGTAGCTGCTGGGGCGCTGAAGCGAATAGTGCGAGCCGTTGATCTCGATGGTCTGCATGGCGCGCGAGGCGAACGCGAGTTCATGCGCCTGGACCAACCCCGGCGGGTAGAACACACCGCGCCAGCCGGCATATTGCCAGCCTGAGATGCCGATGCGGATCCGGGGATGTTTCATGCCTGTGCTGCGCCTCAATGCCTGCGGCGAGGCCAGTTTGTGCGCTGTCGGGCCGGCCCCGCTGTAGGCTGGACCCGATTTTCCTTGTCGCGCGAATACCATGGTGCGTGGCACGGACCGGCCTGAAATTCCGGTTTTTGGCCTATGCTTCAGGCCATGTACCTGCCACCCCAATTCAAAGGCGACCGCGCCCAGGCCGCGGCGCTGATCAACGAGAACCCCTTCGCCAGCCTGATCAGCGTGGATGACGCGGGCCTGCCCTATGTGACCCATCTGCCGCTGCACCTGGAAGAGCGCGGCGAGCAGATGGTGCTGCTGGGCCATGTGGCCAAGCCCAACCCGCACTGGCGCTACCTGCAGGCACGGCCCCAGGCTGTCGTGACCTTCCTCGGGCCGCATGCCTACCTGTCGCCCAAGGTGTATCCCGACCTGGCGCGGGTGCCGACCTGGAATTACGTGGCCGTGCATTGCACCGTGCAGGCGACGCTGGTCGAAGACCCGGCGGCCAAGGACAAGCTGCTCAAAACTCTCATAGGCGACCACGAGCCGCCTTATGCCCAGCAGTGGCGTGACCTGGGCGAGGAATTTGCCCACAAGATGCTGGCCGGCATCGTGGGCTTTGAGCTGCAGGTGACCGATTTCCAATGCAAGGTCAAAATCAACCAGCACAGGCGCGAGTCGCATGCAGCGATGCACGCCATGTACGCCGCCGGCAATGAGGACGAGCGGGCCCTGGCGGCCTGGATGGACCGTCTGGGCATGGCCACCAACAACGACACCCCAAAGGAGGCTTGATATGCGCGGTATTTTCAGCATCGTGGGCCTGCTGGTGGCGTTGGCCATCGTGGGCCTGCTGGTCAAAAAACAACTGGGCACCCAGGTCACCGTCCCGGCGGCCCCCGGCATGCCCGCCGTTTCCGCCGACGCGCCGCCGCAGGTGCAGAGTCAGCAAGCCCAGCAGCAGGTCAAGCAGGCTGTGGAGGGCGCCCTGCAGCAGGCGCGTCCCATGCCCGAAGAGAAATAAGGCCGGCGGCAGCCATTGCCATTCCGATGAGCGACGAGATTTTCATGCAGCAGGCCCTGGCGGAGGCACGCCAGGCCGCCGCCGCGGGCGAAGTGCCGGTGGGCGCGGTGGTGGTCCGGTACGGCGAGGTCATTGCCAGCGGCCGCAATGCGCCGGTGGACGGCCATGACCCGACGGCCCATGCCGAGATCGTGGCACTGCGTGCCGCGGCGCGGGTGCTGGGCAACTACCGGCTCGGCGACTGCGAACTCTTTGTCACGCTGGAGCCCTGCGCCATGTGCAGCGGCGCCATGCTGCACGCCCGGCTCAAGCGTGTGGTGTTCGGCGCGGCCGACCCCAAGACCGGCGCGGCCGGCTCGGTGCTCAACCTGTTTGCCGAATCCCGGCTCAACCACCAGACTGCCTTGCAGGGCGGTGTGCTGGCGTGGGAATGCGGCGAGCTGCTGCAGGCTTTCTTCCGGCAGCGGCGCGCCGACAAGCGCGAAGAATCCAGGCTCGCCCACCCGCTGCGCGACGATGCGCTGCGCACGCCCGACGCGGCTTTTGACGACTTGCCGGGCTATCCGTGGCAGCCTCGTTATGTCAGCGACCTGCCGGCGCTGGGTGGGCTGCGTCTGCATTACCTGGATGAAGGCGGGGGACGTGACGCAGGCGAGGGCGGCCTGACTTACCTGTGCCTGCACGGCAACCCGGCCTGGAGCTACCTCTACCGCAAGATGATCCCCGTGTTGCTGGAGGTCGGGCACCGTGTGGTCGCGCCCGACCTGATCGGCTTCGGCAAAAGTGACAAACCCAAAAAGGACAGCTTCCATAGTTTCAGCGTCCACCGCCAGATCCTGCTGGAACTGGTCGAAAGCATGGATCTGCACAACGTGGTGCTGGTGGTGCAGGACTGGGGTGGCCTGCTGGGCCTCACGCTGCCGATGGAGGCGCCGCAGCGCTACACCGGACTGCTGGTCATGAACACGACGCTGGGCACCGGTGACGCGCCGCTGCCCGCCGGCTTTGTGGCCTGGCGCGAGATGTGCGCGAAAAACCCGGAGTTCGACCTGGCCCGGCTGTTTGCGCGCGGCAACCCGCAAATGARCGCCGCCGAGTGCGCGGCTTACAACGCCCCCTTTCCGGACAAGGGCCACCGCGCGGCCTTGCGCGCCTTCCCGCCCATGGTGCCGGACAGCCCCGGGGCCGATGGCGCCGCCGTCTCGCGGCAAGCGCGCAGCTTCTGGCAAAACGGCTGGACGGGCAAAACCCTGATGGCGGTGGGCGCGCAGGACCCGGTGCTGGGCCCGCCCGTCATGCGCGAGCTGCAGGCGGTGATCCGCGGTTGCGGCGAGCCCATGGTACTGGGGCAGGCCGGGCATTTTGTGCAGGAGCATGGCGAGCCGGTCGCGCGGCAGGCCTTGGCGTTTTTCAGCCCGGCAGCTTGAAGACCGGCAGATGCCAGCCCATGAAGATGGCGCTGAGCCGCAGCGCCACCACCGCCGCCAACCCGATGCCAAAGGCCCATGAAGGCCTGAGTCCCAGCGCCTTCAAGGCAAGGTAAAGCGCGATCCCGGCGATCGCCGCGCTCGCGTAGATGTCCTGGCGCAGCAACAGCGGCACCTGGTTGCTGCAGACGTCGCGCATCAGGCCGCCCGCCACGCCGGTCATGGTGCCCATCACCACCACGATCACCGGTGACAACCGCGCGGCTTCGGCCAGCTGCGCGCCCGACAGCGCGAACAGCGCCAGCCCGAGCGCATCGGCCACCAGCAGCGCCTGCGACGGGATCGGCAGCACCTGCACATACAGCATGGTGCCCAGGGCCGCTGCGGCGATCACCAGCAGGTAGGCCGGCCTGGCCATCCAGAACACCGGATGACGGTTCATCAGCAGGTCGCGCAGGGTGCCGCCGCCTATGGCGGTCAAGGCCGCCAGCACCAGCACGCCCAGCAGGTCGAGCTGCAGGCGCCCGGCCGCCAGCGCGCCGCTCACGGCAAAGACGGCAACGCCCAGGAGGTCCAGCACATACAGCATCATGGTGGCCCGTTTATACCTGCAGCCAAGGCGGCAAGGGAGGACGGGCGACAGTGGGATACTTGCAGCCGTGAAAAAACATATCTACATCTACTCCCCCTCCAGCGCGGTGCGCGACAAGGCCGCCTTCAAGCGCGGCGTGCAGCGCCTCACCGCCTTGGGCCATGAGGTTGAAATTGATCCCGACGCACTCGCGCGCCACCAGCGTTTTGCCGGCGACGACGACACCCGGCTGGCCGGCATCCACCGCGCGGCCGCCAGCGGCGCCGACGTGGCCCTGATTTCCCGCGGCGGCTACGGCCTGTCGCGCATCCTGCCGGGCATTCAATACAAAGCGGTCGCCAAAGCCATCGCGGGCGGTACACGTTTTGTCGGCTTGAGCGACTTCACCGCCTTCCAGCTGGCCGTGATGGCCAAGACCGGCGCCGTGACCTGGGCCGGCCCCGCGCTGGGCGAGGATTTCGGCGCCAAGGCGCCGGACGACATCACCGAGGCCTGTTTTGACGACCTGATCACGGGGCAGGGCGAGGGCACGGGCTGGCAACTGCCCAAACCGGCCGCGGATGCGAAGCCGGCGGCCGATTTCATGGTCAAGGACGCCGTGCTCTGGGGCGGCAACCTGGCCATGCTGTCCTCGCTGGTCGGCACACCCTACCTGCCGGCCGTCAAGGGCGGGATTTTGTTCATCGAGGACGTCGCCGAGCATCCCTACCGTGTGGAGCGCATGCTCACGCAGTTGCTGCACGCCGGCGTGCTGGCGCAGCAAAAAGCCATCATCTTTGGGCAGTTCACCAACTATTCCCTGGTGCCGCACGACAAGGGCTTCAAGCTGGCGTCGGTCATCGCCTGGCTGCAAAGCAAGGTCAAGGCGCGTGTGCTGACCGGCCTGCCTTTCGGCCACGTGCCGACCAAGGTGATGCTGCCCGTGGGCCTGAAAACCACGCTGGCGGTGGAGGGGCGCGATGCCTTTGTGCTCTGGGGCCACCTGCACGGAGCGCATGAGGCGCATTGAGCGGGTGCCGGCTGCGAGCGGACAAAAATAAACCAGCTAGAAGCTGGTTTAAAAAGTTGCCTTGGAGGCCAGGAAGAAACTAGAGGAAACTGGAGAAGAAAAAGAGCGGAACGAAGGAAAAAAGTT